>JALHMO010000048.1 GCA_022844015.1 Reyranella sp.
GGGCGCGCCCCGGCGCGCTGGCTGTCATTCGTCTCAGCGGGCCACGGGCGGGCGAGGCGCTGCGGGCGCTGACCGGCAGCAGCACCGGCCGGCTGCCGCCGCCGCGCCGGCTGGTGCTGCGGTCGGTGCGCGATCCGGCGACCGGCGAGATGATCGATCGTGGCCTGGCGGTGTGGTTCGAGGCGCCCAATACCGAGACAGGCGAGACGATGGCCGAGCTGCACCTGCACGGCGGTCGCGCGGTCGTCGGTGCGGCGCTGTCGGCGCTCCACCGCCTGGGCTATTGCCGCCTCGCCGAGCCCGGCGAGTTCACCCGCCGTGCCTTCGAGCACGGCAGGCTCGACCTCACCCAGGCCGAGGCGATCGCCGACCTGGTGGCGGCCGAAACCGACGAGCAGCGCCGCGCCGCGCTGCGCCAGATGGATGGCGCCCTGCACCGCCTGTACGAGGACTGGCGCGGGCAGGGCCTGCGCCTGCTCGCCCATCTCGAGGCGGCGATCGACTTCCCCGACGAGGACCTGCCGGCCGGGCTGGCCGACGAGGTCGCTGGCGGAATCGAGAAGTTCCGGGCCGCGATCGCCGATCACCTCGACGACCGGCGCGGCGAGCGCCTGCGCGAAGGCCTGTCGATCGCCATCATCGGCCCGCCCAACGCCGGCAAGTCGTCGTTGCTCAACCTGCTGGCGCGGCGCGACGCGGCGATCGTGTCCGAAACCGCCGGCACGACCCGCGACGTGATCGAGGTGCATCTCGATCTCGGCGGCTGGCCGGTCGTGCTGGCCGACACAGCGGGCCTGCGGGCCTCCGACGATCCGATCGAGCAGGAGGGCGTGCGCCGCGCCCGGGCCCGCGCCGCCGCCGCCGACCTGCGCGTGCTGGTGCTCGACGCCACGACAGACTGGCGGCACGCCCGTCAGGCGCTGATCGCCGACACGGACCAATGGGATCCCGCGCGCGACATCGTCGTCGTGAACAAGATCGATCTCGTCGATTCGCAGATCGCCGGCTCCCTTCCGTTCTCGGCGACGTCGGGCGCGGGGTTGCCGGATTTGCTGCAGAGCATGCAGCGTTCGGCCGAAGCCCTGATGCAGGAAGGCGCCGGCCAGCCGCCGCTGACGCGCGCCCGCCATCGGGCAGCCCTCGAGGAGTGCCAGGCCTCGCTGGCCCGTGCGCTCGTTGCGCCGGAGGTGGCGCTTGCCGCCGAGGATTTGCGCCTCGCAATGCGCGCGCTCGGCCGCATCACCGGTGTCGTCAGGATCGACGAGCTGCTCGACGTCATCTTCCGTGACTTCTGCATCGGGAAGTGAGCGGTATCAGGTAGCCACCGCGCCCAGGCGCAACTCGGCACGTAGGGCGCTGCCGGGTAGTATGGCGACAAGACGCTTCCTTCTGGGGACCCTGAGCCTGCCATGAATGAAACCGACCTTTGCTTCACGCCGGCGACCGACCTCGTCGATGCGATCCGCGCCAAGAAGCTGTCTGCCGTCGAGATAACGGCCGCCGTGCTGAGGCGCATCGAGCGGCTCGAGCCGCAGCTCAACGCCTTCGCCTACCTGGCGGCCGACGAAGCGATGGATGCCGCGCAAGCCGCCGATCGCGCGCTCGCCAGGGGCGAGCCGATGGGGCCGCTGCACGGCGTGCCGGTGACCATCAAGGATCACGAGGCGGTGCGCGGCATGCAGCTCGAGTACGGCACGCATCTGCGGCGCGGCGAGGTGGCGACGGCCGACAACGCGATGGTCGCGCGGCTGCGTGCGGGGGGCGCCATCATCCTCGGCAAGACGTCGACGCCGGAGTTCGGCTGGATGGGCGTCAGCAACTCGCCGCTCACCGGCATCACGCACAATCCATGGAAGCATGGCTACAACGCCGGTGCCTCGTCGGCGGGCGCCGGCGCCGGGGCGGCGGCCGGCTACGGGCCGTTGCACCAGGGCAGCGACGGCGCGGGATCGATCCGCATGCCGGCGCATTTCAGCGGCGTCTTCGGCCTGAAGCCGACCTACGGCCGCGTGCCGCAATCGCCGGTCGCCGCCAGCGACTTCACCGTGCATCTCGGGCCGCTCACGCGCACCGTCGCCGACGCGGCGCTTATGCTGAGGACCATGGCCGGCCCGCATCCCGACGATCACACCAGCCTGGAGGCCCAGCCCGCCGACTATCCGCGTCGTCTGGGCGAACGGCCGCGCGCGCCGCGCCTCGCCTACAGTCCCGATCTCGATCATGCGCGCGTCGATTCCGAGGTCGCCACCCTGGTGCGCCAGGCAGTCGAGGCGTTCGAGCGTGACCTCGGCCTGACGGTCGAGCAGGTCAGGACGCCCTGGGGACCGAAGGGTCCGCCGCTGGCCCGCTTCTTCTGGCCGGCGCATTTCATGCGTCACTTCGATCGGCTCCCCGAGTTCCGCGACCGCATGGATCCGGGATTCGTCGCCTGCATGGAGGCCGGGCAGCACGTCACGATGGCCGACTACCAGAAGACGCGACTGGTGAAGTACGCCTATTGCGGCGAGATCCACCATTTCTTCGACGACTGGGATTTCCTCCTGACGCCAGCGGTGTCGGTCCCCGCGTTTCCGGCGACGCTGCTGCAGCCGCCGCACTGGCCGCAGCATCCGTGGGACTGGCTGTCGTGGGCAGAGTTCTCCTATCCCTTCAACCTCTCGGGCAATCCGGCGGCATCGATGCCGTGCGGGTTCACGACGGACGGCCTGCCGGTCGGCCTGCAGATCGTCGGCCGGCGCTTCGACGATCTCGGCGTGCTGCAGATGTCGGCCGCGTTCGAGGCGGCGCGGCCATGGGCCGGCAAGCGGCCGCCGCTGGATTGAAGCGAGGAAGCCGCACGGGCTCGAGGCGACAGCGAGAGCGCACTCCCGTCGAACGAGCGACCCCACAACCTCATGCTGAGGAGCGAGCGCAGCGAGCGTCTCGAAGCATGGGCAACCGGCACCGAGCCTGATCTACATCCTTCGAGACACCGCGCTTGGCGCGGCTCCTCAGGATGAGGTCGTACTGGTCGCTCCAGCTGGCGCGGCAGCTGGAGTACTCAGCCGAGTACTCGCCTCGTCTACTCCATCCGGTCGAGCAGCGTGGGCAGCACCTTGTCGAGGGTGATCGGGTAGCTGCGCACGCGCGCGCCGCAGGCGTTGTAGACGGCATTGGCGATAGCCGCGCCGGCACCGCAGATGCCGAGCTCGCCGACGCCCTTCGATCCCAGCACATTGGCGTGCGGGTCGAGCTCGTCGAGCAGGATGGCGTCGACATCCGGCACGTCGGCATGGACGGGGACGTGATAGCTGGCGAGGTCCCGGGTGATGAAGGCGCCGAAGCGCGGATCGACCACCGCCTCCTCCTCCAGTGCCGCGCCGACACCCCAGATCATGCCGCCGATCAGCTGCGAGCGCGCCGTCTTGGCGTTGAGGATGCGGCCCGCGGAGAACACGCCCAGCATGCGGCGCAGGCGCACCTCGCCGGTCGTCTCGTCGACGCCGACCTCGGCAAAGTGCGCGCCGTAGGCGAACTGCGAGTATTTCTTGTAGTCCTCGCCCGGCGTCACGTGGCCCTCGGCCGAGAGGCCCTGCGCGCCTTCCCCCGCGGCCAGCCTTGCCTTGAGCTTGGTGCACGCGTCGTGGAGCGCGGCGCCGCAGCTCGATGCGCCGAACGAACCGCCCGAGCCCGGCGTGTCGGGATAGCCGCTGTGGCCGAGCCTCACCTCGATGTTCTCGACCGGCAGGCCCAGCACCTCGGCGGCAATCTGGGCGAGCACCGTGTAGGAGCCGGTACCGATGTCGGTCATGTCCATCTCGACAACGGCGCGGCGCGCCGACTTCAGGGTGACGCGCGCGCTCGCCTTGCGAAGGAAGTTGCCGCGGATCGCCGCAGCCATCCCCATGCCGACCAGCCACCGGCCGTCGCGTGTGGTGCCCGGCTGCTTGCGGCGCCTGTCCCAGCCGAAGCGCCTGGCACCCTCGGTCAGGCAGGGAACCAGCGCGCGGGTCGAGAACGGCACCCTCTTCTCGGGGTCTTGCTCCGGCTCGTTCCTGAGGCGAAGCGCGATCGGGTCCATGTCGAGAGCGACGGCGAGCTCGTCCATCGCCTGCTCGAGCGCCAGCAGGCCGATCGCCTCGCCCGGCGCGCGCATCGAATCGGGCACCGGCAGGTCGAGGGTCGCGATCCGCTGGCTGGTCAGGCGGTTGGGCGCCGCATAGAGCGAGCGGGTCGCGTTGACGATCGGCTCGGAGAACTCGTCGGCCCGCGCGCTCTGGCTCAACGATTGATGGGCGATCGAGGTCAGGGTGCCGTCGGCATCGGCGCCGAGGCGCACGCGCTGGATCGACGCCGGCCGATGTGTGGTGACGTGGAACATCTGCTGCCGGGTGAGCACGATGCGCACCGGGCGCCCGAGCTCGCGCGCGGCAAGGGCCGCCAGGATGGCGTCGGCATGGACCGGCAGCTTGCCGCCGAAGCCGCCGCCGACGTACTCGGAGATCACCTCGACGTGGTCAGGCTCGAGCAGCAGCGTGTCGGCGATCGACTTGTGCGCGCTCTCGATCAGCTGCAACGAGCTCCACACCGTGAGCTTGCCGTTCTGCCACGAGGCCAGGCTCGCATGCGGCTCCATCATGGCGTGGCACTGATACGGCGTCGTGTATATCGCATCGATGCGCGTGCGGGCCGCGTCGAAGGCCGCGTCGACGGCGCCGATGTGGCTGTCGGAGGACTCGCCTTCGCTGGCCTTCAGCGGGTCGTAGGCGTCACGGCTTGCGTCACCAAGCTCGAAGACGCCGGCGCTCTTCTCGTACACGACTGTGACCGAGTCGGCGGCGGCGCGTGCGGCCTCCGGCGTCTCGGCGACGACCAGCGCCACCGGAGCGCCGAAATGCTGCACCTCGTCGCTGGCGAGCTGCGGCTTGGGGCGGGCATGGCGATCGTCGGCCCGGGCCTGGAAAGGGGCCTGGCGAGGTGCATTCTCGTGCGTCATCACCATCAGCACACCGAGTGTGTTGCGGGCGGTCGTGCTCTCGATGCTGGTGATGCGGCCACGCGCGATGGTTGCCGTCACGATCGCGCCGTGGGCCATGTCGGGCGCGCGCTTGTCGGCGGCGTAGGCAGCAGCGCCGGTTATCTTGGCGCGGCCGTCGATGCGGTCGATCCCCTGGCCGATGATGGAATCCATGGTCAACCTCCGCGGGCCGCGAGATCGGTCAAGGTGCGCGCGATCAGGCGCCGGGCAAGGTCGATCTTGAACTGGTTGCCGGGTTGGGGTTCGGCACCGGCGACAGCGGCCCGTGCGGCCGCCTCGAAGGAAGCGCCGCTCGCCGGCGCGCCGACCAGCGCGCGTTCCGCGGCACGCGGTTGCCACGGCTTGTGCGCCACGCCACCCAGGGCCAGTCGCACGTCGCGGACCGTCCTGCTGCTACAATCCAGGATTGCAGCGACCGAGACTACCGCGAAGGCAAAGGAGGCGCGGTCGCGCACCTTGCGATAGGCCTGCTTGCCGCGCGCCGGCGGCGGCAGGATGATCGCGCTGATCAGCTCGCCGGGTGCCAGCGATGTATCGTGGTCCGGCGTCTCGTCGGGCAGCCGATGCAGCGCGCAGATCGGCAGGGTGCGCACGACGCCGGACGGCGCATGCACCTCGATCTCCGCCTGCAGCGCCGTCAAGGCTACCGCCATGTCGGATGGATGCACCGCGATGCAGTCACGGCTGGCGCCCAGGATGGCGTGCAGGCGGGAGTAGCCGCCGATCGCCGAGCAGCCGCTGCCGGGCTGGCGTTTGTTGCATGGCATGAAGACATCGTAGAAATAGGGACAGCGGGTGCGCTGCATCAGGTTGCCGCCGGCCGTCGCCTGGTTGCGCAACTGTGCGGAAGCGCCGTTCAGCAGTGCCTCGGCGAGGACCGGATAGGCTTCGCGGATGCGGTTGTCGCTTGCGATGTCGGTGTTGCTCACCAGCGCGCCGATGCGCAACCCGCCCTCCGCGGTGGCGCCGAAGTCGCGCAACGGCAGGGCGGAAATGTCGACCAGGCTGGTCGGCCGCTCGACGTCGACCTTCATCAGATCCAGAAGGTTGGTGCCGCCGGCGATGAACTTGCCGCCGAGTTGGCTCGCCGCCAGCGTCGCGGCCGCGATGCTGGTCGGACGCTCGAAGGTGAACGGTCTCATCCTGCGTGTCCTTGGCGGCTGTCGAGGATTGCGGCGACGATGTTGGGGTAGGCGGAGCAGCGACAGATGTTGCCGCTCATGCGTTCGCGGACCTCGACGGCGTCGAGCGACGGCGTTGCGGCGACGTTGGCCATGGCAGCGGATGGCACGCCATGCTCGATTTCCCGGAACATGCCGACCGCCGAGCAGATCTGGCCGGGAGTGCAGAAGCCGCACTGCAGCCCGTCGTGCGTCCAGAAGGCCTGTTGCAGCGGATGCAGTGTCTCACTCTCGCCCAGGCCTTCGATGGTGACAATCTCGTCGCCGTGACGCATCGCGACTAGCGACAGGCAGGCATTCATGCGCGCGCCATTGACCAGGACGGTGCACGCGCCGCATTGGCCGTGATCGCAGCCTTTCTTGCTCCCGGTCAGTCCGAGGTGGTCGCGCAGGGTATCGAGCAGCGTCGTCCTCGGATCGACAGTGAGCTCGTGCTTCTGGCCGTTGATCGTGAGCCGTGTCGTCGGCCAGGCGGCGGAGGAAATCGGGTGGCTCTGGGGCATGATGGCGGGTGCCTTGGTTTGGGCCTGTGACTTGCGGCCGCAGACGCCAGGACTGATGTCACCCGGGCAAACAGCGGGTGATGGCGGCGGATGATCACGAAGAGTGGTCTCGACGGTTCGACAACGACAGACGGCGCAGCGCGTTGCATTCTCCGCCGTCGGGATCGCCACTGAGGAAGCGCGCGGTGGGGCAGGAATGGACGATCCAGCAGAGGGAGCGGCGCGAGATGACGAGGATTCTGCTGACGCGGCACGGGCATGTCGAAGGCATCCGGCCGGAGCGATTTCGCGGCCGTGCCGAGCTGCCGTTGACGGCGCAGGGAATGGCCGAGGCCGAGGCGCTGGCGGCGCGGATAGCGCGACACTGGAAGCCCGCCAAGGTCTACACCAGTGCCCTGCAGCGGTGCGTGCTGACGGGAGGGGCGATTGCCGGCGCGGTGGGTGTGGCGACCGAGGCGCTCGCCGGTCTGATGGATATTGACTATGGCGCGTGGCAGATGCGGACCCACGAGGAGATCGAGAAGGAGGCGCCGGAAGCCTATCGGCTGTGGCGGACGGCGCCGCAGCGCGTGCGGTTCCCCGGCGGAGAGTCGCTACAGGATGTGGTGGCGCGAACGGCCGACGTGCTGCGCCTGGTTCTCGCGCGGCATGCCGGCGACACGGTCGTGCTGGTCGGTCACGACAGCGTCAACCGGGCGATCCTGATGCAGCTTCTCGACATGCCGCTGACGGCCTATGCCCGGCTCGTCCAGGATCCGTGCACCCTTAACGAGATCGAGGTCTCTTCTGGCGGTGACGTTCGAATTCAGCGGATCAACGACACCAGCCATCTTGGTTAGGCGGTCGGCCCGAGCCAGTCCTCGTGCAGGCTTCGGGATCCCTTCGGTCGGAGAAGTTGGCCGAACGGGAGGAAGGCCCGACCGGGTGATGGCGCAAATAAAGCTGCAGGCGGGCGAGCAATCTCCGGGAGAGTCCGCTATGCGGAATTGGAGATGAAGCCGAGGAGCCATTGAGGTCCGAGCCTTGACCGGCGGGCCGGCATCTTGGAGAGAGGCACGCCATGGCGACCTTTTCCTATGACGTGATCGTTGTCGGTGGCGGACACGCGGGCTGCGAGGCCGCTGCCGCTGCCGCGCGGCTGGGCGCTCGGACGCTGCTGTTGACCCATCAGCTCGACACGATCGGCGAGATGTCCTGTAACCCCGCGATCGGGGGGCTCGGGAAGGGACACCTTGTCCGGGAGATCGATGCCCTGGATGGCGTCATGGGGCGGGCTATCGATCGCGCGGGCATCCAGTTTCGCACCCTCAATCTGTCCAAGGGTCCGGCGGTGCGGGGCCCGCGTGCACAGGCCGACAGGAAGCTTTATCGGCAGGCCATGCAGGACCTGCTCGCGGAGCAGCCGAACCTCGAGACCCGCGCGGATGGTGTTGCAGACATAGTCGTCGATACGCGGGGAAGTTGTGCCGGTGTCGTCACAGAGTCGGGTGCGCGCATCGGCGCCGGCCGTGTGATCCTGACGACGGGCACGTTCTTGCGCGGCCTGATCCATCTTGGCGAGATGACCATTCCAGCCGGTCGGGCGCGTGGACAGCGCGGAGGTTTGCCAGGAGACCTTGCTTCCGACTCCGTCGAGGAGCCATCGACAGCCCTGGCGTATCGCCTGCGCTCGATGGGGTTTGCGCTTGGCAGGTTGAAGACGGGGACGCCAGCGCGCCTGGATGGGCGGACAATCGACTTCGGCGCGCTCGAGCGCCAGGAGGGTGACGACCCTCCGGTGCCCTTCTCGTACCTGACGGAACGCATCACGACCCCGCAGATCGCCTGCCATATCACCGCGACGACGGCCGCCACCCACGAACTCATCCAGGCGAATTTGAAACGATCGCCGCTGTACTCGGGCCAGATTTCCGGGGTCGGGCCGCGCTACTGTCCTTCGATCGAGGACAAGGTGGTACGATTTGGGCATCGGGACCGCCATCAGATCTTTCTCGAGCCGGAGGGGCTCGACGATCCGACGGTCTATCCCAACGGCGTTTCCACCTCGCTGCCGCGGGACGTGCAGCTCGCCCTGCTCAAGACCATTCCGGGGCTGGAGCAAGCGGTCATGCTGCGTCCGGGCTATGCCATCGAGTACGACCATATCGACCCGAGGGAACTTCGTCCGACACTCGAGACCCGCCGCATCCCGGGCCTGTACATGGCCGGTCAGATCAATGGAACGACGGGTTACGAGGAAGCGGCAGCCCAGGGCCTGATAGCCGGGTTGAACGCCGCCTTGACTGAACGGTTCGTTGTCGACCGGGCGGACGGCTATCTGGGCGTCCTGGTCGACGACCTGGTGAGCCTTGGCGTGACAGAGCCGTACCGCATGTTCACGTCTCGGGCGGAGTATCGGCTGTGGCTGAGGGCGGATAACGCGGATCAACGCCTGACGCCGAGGGGCCTCGCCATAGGCTGCGTCGGCAGCGAGCGCGCGCGAGTGTTTCACGTGAAACAGGAGGCGCTGGCAAGTGCCAGAGATCTGGCCGCCAATCTCAAGCTCAGTCCGTCCATGCTGGCCAAGCGTGGCATCGCTATCAATCAGGACGGCGTTCCGCGCTCCGCGCTGGATCTCCTTGCCTACCCAGACATCGCCTGGGATAGGCTTTTGGACCTCTGGCCCACCCTGGGCCGAGTTCCACAGAGTGTTATCGAACAACTGACGATCGACGCGCGATACGAAGGCTATCTCGGCCGCCAGCGGACGGATATCGCTGCCTACCGGAAGGACGAAGCCTTGGCCCTGCCGGAGGACCTCGACTACGGCGCCATCGGTGGCCTGTCGAACGAGGTCAAACAGAAACTCCAGGCGCACAGACCCATCACGCTGGGTCAGGCAGGTCGAATCTCGGGTGTTACGCCCGCTGCCCTGGTGGCCCTCCTGAAGCATGTCCGACGGCGTGTGGCGTAGCGAGGGACGGGGTCAGGTTTCGCTGACGTCAGAATCGATCCTACCCATTGTCGCGTGCCCTATAAGGTCACTATAGGATAGTGCCACGGGTGCCGCTGGTGCATTCCAGAAATCCCTTCCTGTCGTGGGTGCAGTTCAGTGATCGGACATTGGCCCCGCGCGATACCATTCATGGTGTTCCATGACTGAGCAGCCAGGGCGACTTGCGTTCGTCCAGCGAATGGCAGACTTGGGTATCGACGTTTCACGTGAAACATCCGACAGACTGCAAATCCTGGTCGACGCCCTGGGGCGCTGGCAGGACAAGATCAATCTGGTCAGTCGCACAACTCTCGCCGATGTCTGGAATCGGCACGTCTTTGACTCCGCCCAGCTCCTGCCGCTGATCCCGTCACACGTTGTTAGTCTTCTCGACCTGGGCAGTGGCGCCGGCTTCCCGGGCCTTGTTCTTGCCGCCCTGGCCCCACAGCTCCAGGTCACCCTCGTCGAATCCGACGCCCGCAAGGCCGCCTTCCTCGGCGAGGCGTCCCGTCTGATGGCCCTGGCGACCATGCCGTCCATCCGCATTGGCCGAATTGAAGCGATTTCGTCGATTCAGCCGGACGTCATCACGGCTCGCGCCCTGGCACCCTTGGACCAACTTCTGACGTGGGCGGCCCGCCATCGCGGCGATACCACTATTTGCCTTTTCCACAAGGGCAAAGGGTGGCGGGTCGAGTTGACCGGGGCCATGAAGAACTGGGACATTCCTGTCCAACCCTCCAACAGCCAGACAGACCTTGACGCCGTCATCCTTCGAATCGGCCGATTTTCCTCCCGACAAGCCGGAGTCCCCTAGCTCTGCCACGGGACCGCAGATCTTTGCGATCGCCAACCAAAAAGGCGGCGTGGGCAAGACGACAACGGCCACCAACCTTGCCACCGCCCTGGCGGCGGTGGGAGAGGCCGTTCTGATGATCGACCTCGATCCGCAAGGCAATGCGTCGACTGGGTTGGGACTTGGCCGGAGTGAGCGCTCACCCGGAACGTATGAATTTCTTCTCGGGCTGGCTCCTCTCGATGCCTGCGTCCGGCCCACGCAGATTCCCAACCTGTCGGTGATGCCGGCATCGGTGGCCCTGGCTGGCGCCGAGATCGAGCTGATCGACGTCGAGCGCCGCGAGCACCGCCTTCTCGAATCTCTCTCGGCACCGGAGAGCCATGCCCGGTCGCGCTGGACGACCATCCTTATCGACTGCCCTCCGTCCCTCGGGCTCGTGACGCTGAATGCCCTGGTGGCTGCCGACGCCGTGCTGGTCCCCCTGCAGGCCGAGTTCCTCGCGCTGGAAGGGATCGGCGCCTTGTCCAACACGGTCGAACGAGTCAAGAAGAGACTCAACCCCAAGCTGCATATCGTCGGCGTCGTGCTGACCATGGTCGATCGTCGCATGACGCTCAGCCAACAGGTCGAAGCCGACGTTCGTCGACATTTTGGCGATCTCGTCTTCGGAACAACCATCCCGCGCAACGTGCGTATCGCTGAAGCACCCTCTCACGGCATGCCCGTGCTGATCTACGACAGCGCTTGCGCCGGCGCCCAGGCCTATATCCTGCTGGCGAGCGAGTTCATCCGCCGTCGTCGAACCGCCACCGAAGCACCGCCAGCCATGGTGTCCCATGAGTCAGCCTCCTAAGGCGCGCGGCCTTGGCCGCGGCCTCTCCGCCTTGCTGGGTGACGACGACGTCGCAACCGCCGTCGCCCCCGCGCCCGCTCAACCCACACGCGATTCGGTGACGGAGGCGCGTGCCTCGGCCTTTGTGTCCGCGCGGCCGCCGGCCACCTTGCCGATCGGCCAGCTCAGACCCGGCAAGATGCAGCCTCGCACCAGCTTCGAAGGCATCGAGGTCCTGGTCGACTCGATCAAGGCGTTCGGCCTGCTGCAACCGATCCTTGTGCGTCCGGCGAGCGGTCAGCCCGACAGTTTCGAGATCGTTGCCGGGGAACGCCGCTGGCGGGCTGCCCAGAAGGCACAGCTGCACGAGGTGCCGGTCGTCGTCCGCACCATGGGTGACCTGGATGCGCTGCAGCTCGGCCTGATCGAGAACCTGCAGCGCACCGACCTGTCGGCCATAGACGAGGCCAGGGGCTATCGCCGCCTGATGGTCGAGTACTCGCAGACCCAGGAGGACGTTGCCAAGGTCGTTGGTAAAAGCCGTCCTCACGTTGCCAACACGTTGCGACTGCTCGAGCTGCCGGCGCCCATCCAGGAGATGGTGCAGCGCGGCGAGCTGTCGGCCGGGCAGGCGAGGACCCTGATCGGGGTTCCCGACGCCCTGGCGCTGGCCAAACGCGCCAGCGAGGAGAAGCTGTCGGTGCGCGAGCTCGAGCGCCTGCGCGGCGAGGCTGCCGCGAGCCCATCCAAAGCCAGGGCGCGCGCGGGCAAGGCTCCATCGGGCGGTGGCCCCAAGAGCGCCGACACGCGGGCACTGGAGCGCCGCATCGAGGAAGCGCTGGGCCTCAAGGCCGACCTGCGGCTGCGCGGCCTCGGCGAGCAGAGCGTGCTGACCCTCGAGATTCGAGACTTCGACCAGCTCGACTCGGTCGTCGACAAGCTGACCAGACGGTAGCGGGGCAGCGATTGCCGGCGGCCGTCAGGCGCCTTTCGAGCCCGCGAGCTCGCGGGCGACGCGTTTCCATTCGGAGGCCACCTGGGCGATGCTGGCGGAGTCCGCCGATTGCTCGAGAGTGGCCGCAAGATCGCCGAGGCGGGTCGCGCCGGCGGCGCGAGCGGCTCCCTTGAGCTTGTGCGCCAGCTCGGCGACCCGCTCGGGGGAGCCCGCTGAGCCGACGATATCGGCGACGAGCTCGCCGCCGGCGGCGGCGAAGCGGGCCAGTACGCGGTCAATCGCCGCCTCGTTGTCCCCGAACATCTGGCGGATGACGGCGCGATCAAGAGCCCGCTCCTGTGCCGTGCTCGCCGACGCGATCGACCCCGCCGGCGCAGGCTCGGTCATCCAGCGTTCGATGGCCTCACGCAGACCGCCCAGGGTGAGCGGCTTCGTCAGGTAGCCGTCCATGCCGGCCGCCAGGCAGCGATCGGCTTCGCCCTTCAGCGCATTGGCGGTGAGCGCCACGATCGGGATCCGCTGCCCCTCCTGGCCTGCCGTCTCCTCGGCACGGATCTGGCGCGTCAGCTCGAAGCCGTCCATGTCCGGCATGTGGATGTCGGTCAGGATCAGCGCGTAAGGCTGGTTGCGCCATTTGGTCAGCGCCTCGAGTCCGCTGGCGGCAGTCTCGACCGGCACGCCGAGGATCTCGAGCTGCCCGGTCAGCACCTCCAGGTTGATCGGGTAGTCGTCGACCGCAAGGACGCGGCCGGCGATGGTTCCGCTCGGCGGCGCCGGTCGCGGGCAGCGCTCGACCACGGGCTCGGTAGAAATGGCGAGGTCCAGCGCAACCTTGAATGTCGAGCCCTTGCCGGGCGCGCTGTGCACCGAGACCTCACCGCCCATCAGCTCGGCAAGCCGGCGCACAATCGACAGGCCAAGGCCGGTGCCGCCGTAGCGTCGCGTGGTCGAGCTGTCGACCTGGGAGAATGGCCGGAACAGGCGCTCCGTCTCCGCCGCCGTCATGCCGATTCCCGAATCGGCGACGGCAAGCGTCAGCCGAACGCGGCCGTCGCGCACCGGTTGGGCCTTGGCGGAGACGCGAATGTCGCCCACGTCGGTGAACTTGATGGCGTTGCCGATCAGGTTGAACAGGATCTGGCGAACACGCGTCGAATCGCCCTGCAACAGATCCGGCGTGCCCGGCGCGACCAAGGTGGAGATCGACAGCCCCTTCTGCTCGGCCTGCACCGACAGCGTCTCGCAGGTGCCCTCGATCAGCGCGCGCAGCTGGAAGGGGGCCCGCTCGAGCTCCATGCGACCGGCCTCGATCTTCGAGAAGTCGAGCACGTCCTCGATGATGCGCAGCAAGGCGGCGGCCGAGGTCCGGACCGTGCGAACCAGCCGTTTCTGGCGCGCGTTGAGAGTCTCGCGCTCGAGCAGCTCGGCGGTGCCGACGACGCCGTTCATCGGCGTGCGTATCTCGTGGCTGATCGTCGCCAGGAAAGTCGACTTTGCCTGGTTGGCGGCCTGCGCCGCATCGCGCGCCTGCTCCAGCTCGGTCTGCCGTTGCTTGAGTTCCGTGATGTCGCGGTAAATCCCCAAGGTTCGCCCGTCGGCGAGCGGACGGAAGGTGAACTCGACGTGGCGTCCTGAGGGGACACGTCGCTCGAAGTGGCTGCCTTGCGGGCTCAGCACGCGCGCCAGCCGTTCCTCGGTCGAGAGAACGCGGCCGTTCACCACGACCTGGTCGCCCTGCGAGATCTGGTCGCGCAGGATGTCGGCGAGCCGCGTGCCGCTCTTCAGGGAAGCCAAGCCGAACATCTCGGGCACCGACTTGTTGACGTAGAGGATCCGGTGTTCCGCATCGACCAGGCCGATGCCGTCGGACATGTTGTCGAGCACGTCGTTCAGCAAGCGCTGGGCGTCGGCGGCCGCGTCGCGCGCCCGCTCGGCGTCGAGCCGCGCCGCCTCGGCCGCATCCTTCTCGCGCGCGAGCGCTTCCTGGTCGCGCCGTTCGTCGGTGATGTCTCGATACACGCCCAGCGTGTATCCATCGCCGAGCGGCTTGAAGTTGAACTCGATGTGCCGCCCGGAGTTCAGCCTGCGCTCCGATCGGCTTCCGCGTGGGTCGAAGACGCGGGCGATGCGTTGCTCGAAGGTAAGCGGCACGCCGTCGTCGCCGAGATGGACGTCGCCCGCGGCCATCTGGGCACGTACCGTCTCGTCGACCGTCATGCCGCGGCGCAGGGCCCCCCGCGGCAGGTCGAGATCCGACGACCTGACGTTGCCGTTGGCGTAGACAATGTGGTGATCCGAGGCGATCAGGGCGACGCCGATCGGCAGGGCCTTGAGCACGTCCACCAGTAGACGTCGTCCGCGATCGACCTCGTTGCGTGTCCGCTCGAGCTCGGCCTCGCGGCGGCGAAGCTCGGAAATGTCGCGATAGAGCGCCAGGGTGCGGCCGTCGCCCAGCGGCCTGTAGGCGACCTCGATGTAGGTCCCGGAGGACAGCTGCATCTCGGAGCGATAGCCCTTCGGATCGAGCAACCAGGCGACACGCTCCTCGATGGACAGTCGCGGGCGGTCATCCGCCGCCGGCGGCCGATCGGCGAGTTGCCGGCGCAGAAGATCGGCGAGCGTGACGTCGGGATGCCAGGGCTCGCCGGTGGCGACCAGAATCTCGTCTCTCACTGCCTTGTTGGCATAGACGAACCTGCCTTCGACATCGATCAGGGCGACCCCGTCCTGCATGGCGTCGAGCACGGTGCGCGACGTGCCTAGCTCGGCCCTCGCCTGTGCCGTGCCGCGTCGAGCTTCGGCAAGAGCCCGCTCGCTCGCCGCCAGCGCCTCGCGCGTGGCCGTCAGTTGCTGGCGCAAAGCCTCCAGCTCGTTGGTCGCGGTCGATGGGTTGGACATGTTTCAACATAATGTCCCGACGGTTTCAGCCGCGTAGCGCGGCGATCGGGAATTGTTTCGTGGGTTTCGCGAGGCGCCGCTGCCCGGGTCCAGACCAGGTCCTGGCCGATCACGCAACGCATGAAACAAACTGCGCCGCTGGCGCAGTCATCGGGAAACCGGAGCCCCGCATGCTGCCATCATCGCCGAGCGGCAGTGTGCCGCCGGCACCAGAGGGGGCCGACGATGAACAGCACGATCCGCGAGCTGGAACCCAGGGAGCTCCAAGCCGTCATCGGCGGGGCCTTGTACGGTGTCACGGCGACGGCCTTTCGGCTGCCCGGCCGCGCCCCGGCCGACAGCGCCGTCATGGCGGCGGTTGGTGGTCTGGCGGACCCGGCGTCCCTGCGGCGCGCGTCGTGAGCGCTCCGGTCGCACGGCCACCGCTGTTCCGGCCGGAGGTGGCCGAGCGGACCTGGGAGCTCCTCGCCTCGCGCGGCCTGATGCCCAAGGCGCCGACATTTACCTTGGCGGTCATCGCCATCCTGTTGCTGGTGTTCGCCGGCTTCGGCGCCTTCCTGGCGCGCGGCGTCATTCCCCGCGTCGAGACGGCATCCGGTTACCTCGAGCCGGCCAGCGGCGTCGCCCGCGTGCGCGCGCCGCGCCAGGGCATCGTCGGCACGGTCCATGTGAAGGACGGCCAGGTGGTCGCCCGCGGCGACGTTCTGGTCACCCTGCAGTCGGGCCAGACGACCGAATCGGGCGCCACCGCCGAGGCCGAGATCGCCGTCCAGCTGCGCAGCCAGCGCGGCGATCTGGACGCCCAGCTGGTGCGCGAGGCGGAGTGGCGCGTCAACGAGGAGCGCCGCCTCAAGGCGACCGTCGACGAGCTCGTGCACGACCTCGAGCTGCTCGAGCGCAACATCGAGACGCAGCAGAAGCAGGCTTCCCTCGCGCAGATCCAGGTCGATCGCATCCGCGAGCTGGTGGCACGCGGCACCGTCTCGCTCGACGAGATGCAGCGCCGGGAGATCGCCGCGCTCGGGCAGCGGCTTGCCGTGCAGTCGGCGGAGCGCGAGCAGGCCGGAAAGCGCGCCCAGCTCGTGCAGGCGCGCATCGCGCTCGAGCAGCTGCCGACGATGGCCAGCGAGCGCCAGCGCACGCTGCGCGAGGCGCTGGCCAACGTCCAGCAGCGGCTGATCGAGCTCGAGGCGCGCCGCGCCGTCATCGTGCGCGCCCCGACCGGCGGCCGCGTCGCGGCCATCCCGGCGCTGGCCGGGGCGGCGGTCGAGAGCGGCGGCCTGATCGCCACCATCGTGCCCGACGGTGCCGACCTCCATGCGCGGGTGTTCGTTCCGACCCGCGCGATCGCCAAGATCCATCGCGAGCAGAAGGTGGCGATCCGCTACGAAGCCTTCCCCTACCAGAAGTACGGGACCTTCAAGGGACGCGTCGTCGGCATGTCGGACTCGGTCCTGTTGCCGCAAGAGGTCGAGAAGATCTCGCCGGTGCGTCTCTCCGAGCCGGCCTACATGCTCGAGGTCGCGATCGAGCGCCAGAGCGTGACCCTGGGTGAGGAACGCCAGGCGCCGCTGCGGCCGGACATGATCCTGACGGCGATCATCGAGGTCGACCGCCGGCCGCTTCTCACCTGGGTCGCCGACAGCGTGTTCGGCGTGTCCCAGAACTGACCAAGCATCGACCAAACACCCATTCGAGGCCCGACCCATGCTGCCCCGCTACCGCTACCTCCCCCTGGTGCGCCAGGCCGAAGCCACCGAGTGCGCCCATGCCTGCCTGGCGATGATCGCCGGTTGGCATGGCCATCAGATCGATCTCGTGTCGATGCGGTTGCACCATGCGGCGTCGGCCAACGGCACCAGCCTGCACACGCTGGCCCAGCTGGCCGAGCAGTTCTCGCTGCGCGCCCGGGCGCTGCGTCTCGAGCCGGGGGACCTCGGCCGCCTTGCCCTTCCCGCCATCCTGCACTGGGACATGAACCACTTCGTCGTCCTGAAGTCGGTGGGCCGGCGTGGCGTCATCCTGCACGATCCGGCGCGCGGCGTCGTCAGGCTGTCGCTGCAGGAGGTAGGCCAGCACTTCACCGGGGTTGCGATGGAGTTCTCGCCGACCGAGAGCTTCAAGCCGATCCGCCAGGAGCGCCGCCTGCCGCTGTGGACCCTGTTCCGCGGCGCCGGCGGGCTCTCCGGCCAGGCGGTCCAGATCCTGCTGCTGTCACTGTTCTTCGAGGTCTTCCTGCTGCTGTCGCCGTGGTACCTGCAGATCGCCGTCGACAACGTCATCCCGAGCGGCGACACCCAGCTCCTTCTGGCGCTGGCCGGCGGGTTCGCCGTCGTCGCCCTGTTCCGGCTGCTCACCGAGCTGGCGCGCACCAGCCTGCTGGTCTACGTCCAGAGCCGTCTCGACCTCGCCTTGTCGAGCCGCCTGCTGGCGCACATGCTGCGCCTGCCGCTCGCTTTCTTTGCCAAGCGCGACGACGGCGACATCATCTCGCGTTTCCATTCGCTCGAGCCGATTCGCCAGCTCCTGGCCGAAGGCCTGCTGCTGGCGGTGATCGACGGCGTGCTGGCCCTGGGAACGTTGACGCTGATGATCATCATCAGCCCACTGCTCGCCGCCGTGGCGGTGGGCGCGCTGGTCCTCTACGCAATCGTGCGCATCGGCTTCTACATGCCGCTCTACCGGCGTGGCGAGGACGTCGTGCGCGCCGAGGCGGCCTGCACCACGCACCTGATCGAGACCGTGCGGTCCGTTCAGGCGGTCAAGCTGTTCAATGCGGAGGCCGATCGCGAGGCGCAGTACGTCAACCGCACGGCCGAGGCGGTGCACAGCCGTGCGGCCCAGCAGCGGATGGGTGCCGCGTTCAAGTCGTCGCGTGACGCCATCTTCGCCATCGAGCAGGTGGCGTTCATCGCCATCGCCGCCTGGCTGGCGCTGCGCGGTGAGCTGACGATCGGCGTGCTCTACGCCATCCTCGCCTACAAGTCGCAGTTCGAGACCGCCGGCGCGCACATCATCGAGAAGGCCATCGAGTTCCGCATGCTGCGCCTGCATCTCGACCGCATCTCCGACATCGCCATGACCGACCAGGAGCGCGCCTACGCCAACACGGTGACGGAGCGCCCGCCGATCGACGGACGCATCGAGCTGTCGCGCGTGAGCTACCGCTACTCCGACAGCGAGCCGCTGATCCTCAACGACCTGTCGCTCTCGATCGAGCCCGGCGAGTGCGTTGCCATCACCGGCCCGTCGGGCTGCGGCAAGACCACGCTGCTCAAGGTCATGCTGGGCCTGTTCGAGCCAACCTCGGGCGAGGTGCGGGTCGACGGCGTCGCCCTGCCGGTGTTCGGCGAGCGCGCCTATCGAAAGCAGATCGCGACGGTGATGCAGGACGACCAGCTCCTCAGCGGATCGATCCTGCACAACATCTGCTTCTTCGACGAGAACGCCGATCCGGCGTTCGCCGCCGAATGCGCCCGGCTGGCGTGCGTGCACGAGGACATCATGCGCATGCCGATGGGCTACCGCACGCCGGTCGGCAGCCTGGGCAGCACCCTGTCGGCCGGGCAGCGCCAGCGCGTGCTGCTCGCGCGCGCCCTGTACCGCAGGCCGCGCATCCTGGTGATCGACGAGGGCACGGCCAATCTCGACGTCGAGCTCGAGCGGCGCATCAACGAGATGCTGCGCGGCCTGCCGATCACGCGCATCCATGTCGCCCACCGGCCGCAGACGATTGCGCTCGCCGACCGGATCATCGAGTTGGGCCATGGCCGCGAACTGCGCACGCTCGACCAGAGGCCCGGGATCACTGGGGAATCCGCGCCGGCGAGCGTGCACATGTTGAAGCGATGACAGTGCAATTACCCTTTTGTGCGACTGATAATTCAACTCATCGCGAAATTCGTTAGGTGAGATATTGCGGAACTGAAAGTTTGCCGGGCATTTGCAGTCAGGATAAAGATTCCAATATGGCCAGGCAGAAGGACAATCGTCCTCATGTCATCGTGGTCGAGGATGAAGCGTTTCAACGCGACGTCCTGACCGATTTCCTGGGGGACAACGGATACCGCGCCTCCGGCGTCGAGTCGGGCAGCGCGCTGCGCAAGCTGGTCGAGAAGGACCCGCCTGCGCTCGTGCTGCTCGATCTCAGGCTGCCCGGCGGCGAGGACGGGTTTGCTCTCGCCCGCTTCCTGCGCGAGCGCAGCCGCAAGGTCGGCATCATCATGCTGACGGCGAGTGGCGACACGGTCGACCAGGTGGTCGGGCTGGAAACCGGCGCCGACGATTACGTCGCCAAGCCCTACGAGCCGCGCGCCCTGCTGGCGCGCATCAAGGCCCTGCTGCGCCGCGCGGGCGGCGCCGAGGCGGCGACCGAAAGCCCGCGCGTGCGCATCGGCAAGTGCCTGCTCGATCTCGAGTCGCGCCGGCTGCAGACCTTGTCGGGGGAAGAGGTTCCCCTGCGCGCCGGCGAGTACGAGTTGCTGAAGCTGCTGGTGGAGAATCCCAATCGTCCGCTGAGCCGCGACTGGTTGCTGGAGACGACGAGCCATCGAGAGCTCGAGGCGTTCGACCGCGCAATCGACATCCGCATCCTGCGCATCCGCCGCAAGGTCGAGGTCGACCCGGCGCGCCCGACGTCGATCCGCACGGTGCGCAGCGCGGGCTACATGTTCGTCCCGCCGGAAGATTGAGATTCCGGGGGCTCAAGCTCCATAGGATGGCCAGCTCGGCTATCGGCGACGTTGCCGGGCGCTCCGGGCCGAGAAGGCCAGGGCGAGGCAGAGCCGACGGGCGATGGTCCGATCGGGGTAGCCTGTCGACTTGCATTCGATCTCTGCCCTGAGAACCGTCTTCACCGCTTCACCCAGGCGCGGCAGCGGCCACGTCTGAAGATGGCGCAGGAAGCGCACGCGCACGGGACCGCCGCGCGGCAGCGCGCGGGCCTTGAACATGGCGGCTTCGAGATTCCCGCCGGCGGCGGCGTGCGCCGCCACCAGGTGGAGCTGGTCGACGTGGCGCTGCAACGCCCGAACGAGCTGCACCGGGTTGCCGCCTTCGGCGAACACCCGGTCGAGGGCGCGGTCGAGGGCGGTGAGCTCGCCGTCGAAGGTTGCCGCCACGACCTCGTCGATGCCGATCGCCGCGGTATCGCCCAGCACCGCGAGCGCGTCGTCGAGCGACACCGCCCTGGTGCCGTCGCCCTCCTTGTAGAGCAGGAGCTTATCGATCTCGCTGCGGCTCTGGCCGCGATTCCCGCCCAGCCGATCGACGATCCAATCGAGGGCATTGGGATCGACCGAGAGGCCGCGCTGTCGCGCGGCGCTCTCGACCAGCGACTCCAGCGCTGACTCGCTGTCCATGTAACACGCCAGGGCGGCGAGGCAGGGCTCGTTCTCGGCCAGGGTACGCAGGCCGGAGCGCGGCGTCAGGTTGCCGCCTTCGATCACCACCAGCGCATCCCCCGCCGTGGCGGCGACGAGATTCTCCACCGCGGCGACGACCTCCTCGCCTGCCGGACGAACGCGGACCACCCGACGTCCGCCCATCAGGGACATTGCCCCGAACTCGTCGGCCAGCCGGGCCGGATCGGCCTTCAGGGCATCGCCGGCGATGTCGACGACCCGGAAGGGATCCTTGAGATCCTCGCAAACCGTCCTGGCGAGCGCGACGGCCCGTTCGGCAACCAGGCCGGCATCGTTGCCATAGACGACCACCGCACGGATGGCCGCATCCGGCTTCCTGAGGAAGGCTTCGACCTGGCGCGGCTCGAGTTTCACGGCGCCTACACGACCACGTTCACCAAGCGGTTGGGGACGACGATCACTCTCTTCTCGGGCTTGCCGGCCATGGCCTTCTGGACATCGGCATGGGCCAGGGCGGCCGAAGTGCTGGCCTCCTTCGGGGAATCCTTCGGCATCTGGATCGTACCGCGCAGCTTGCCGTTGACCTGCAGCGCGATCGTCACCGTGTCGTCGACCAGCAGGGCATCCTCGGCCGATGGCCACGGCGCGTCGGCGAGCAGCGAGGTATGGCCGAGCGCCTGCCAGAGCTCCTCGGCGAGATGCGGCGTCATCGGCCCTGCCAGGCGGACGAAAATCTCCAGCGCTTCGCGCAGGGCCCACCGGCCGCCATCGTCGGCTGCCTCGAAGCCATCGATCGTGTTGGCGAGCTCGTAGAGCCTCGCCACCGCCTTGTTGAAATGGAAGGCCTCGATGTCGGCCGAGACGCCGGCGATCGCCTTGTGCGCGGCGCGCCTGAGGTCGGTCGCCGCGTCCGCGAGCCGGGCGGGCTTCGGCGCGCCGACGGCCGGCAGCGCGGCGATCGCCGTCGAGGCGATGCGGAACAACCGCTGCTGGAAGCGCCAGGCGCCGGTGACGCCCGCCTCGGTCCACTCCAGGTCGCGCTCGGGCGGCGAATCCGACAGCATAAACCAGCGCGCCGTATCCGCCCCGTAGTCGCGGATGATCTGGTCCGGATCGACCACGTTCTTCCTCGACTTGGACATCTTCTCCGAGCGGCCGACGGCGACCGGCGCCTTGTCCGAGAGTCGCACGACGGCGCCGCCCGCCGTCCGCTCGACCTCCTCCGGCGTAAGCCACGAGCCGTCGGCCGCGCGATAGGTCTCGTGGCAGACCATGCCCTGCGTGAACAAGCCGTCGAACGGCTCGTCGCGGCTGGTCATCTGGACCTCGCGCATGGCGCGAGTCCAGAAGCGCGAGTACAGCAGATGCAGGATCGCGTGCTCGACGCCGCCGATATACTGGTCGACCGGCATCCAGTAGTGATTCTCCTCGCGATCGAACGGCGCGCTCGTCAGCGCGGGCGAGGTGAAGCGGTCGAAATACCAGCTCGAATCGATGAACGTATCGAACGTGTCGGTCTCGCGACGCCCCGGCTTGCCGCACGACGGGCAGGCGACATGCTTCCAGGTCGGGTGATGGTCGAGCGGATTGCCCGGCCGGTCGAAGGTGACGTCTTCCGGCAGCTCGACCGGCAGGTCGTTCTCCGGCACCGGCACGACGCCGCAGCAGTCGCAATGGATCGCCGGGATCGGGCAGCCCCAATAGCGCTGGCGCGACACCAGCCAGTCGCGCAGGCGGTACTGGATGGTGCCGCGGCCGACACCCATCTCCTCCAGTCGCGCGATCACGGCAGCTTTCGCCTCGTCCACCGGGAGCCCGTCGAGGAAATCGGAGTTGATGATCACGCCGTCCTCCACGAATGCCGCCTTGGCGACGCTGAAGCTCCCCGGATCGCCATCCCTCGGCATGACCACGGGAATGATCGGCAGGCCGTACTTGGTGGCGAACTCGTGGTCGCGCTCGTCGTGGCCCGGGCAGCCGAAGATGGCGCCGGTGCCGTACTCCATCAGCACGAAGTTGGCGGCATAGACCGGCACGGTCTTGCCCGGCATCAGCGGATGCCGGGCGAGCAGCGGCAACCGGAAGCCCATCTTCTCGGCGGTCTCGAGCTCTGCCGCCGCCGTGCCGGTCTTGCGGCATTCGGCGACGAAATGCTGCAGGGCCGGATCGCGCTCGGCCAGCTCGGCGACGAGCGGATGCTCGGCCGACAACGCCATGAAGGAGGCGCCGTACAGCGTGTCCGGCCGCGTGGTGAAGATCTCGAGCCTGCCGCGATCCGCGCCGGCGGCATCGGTGAGCTGCCAGAAGACGCGTGCGCCCCGGCTCCTGCCGATCCAGTTGGCCTGCATCAGGCGCACCTTCTCGGGCCAGCGATCGAGCGTGTTCAGCCGTTCGAGCAGCTCGTCGGCGAAGGTCGTGATCTTGAGGTTCCACTGGGTGAGCTTGCGGCGCTCGACTGGCGCGCCGGTTCGCCAGCCCCTGCCCTCGATCACCTGCTCGTTGGCGAGCACGGTGTTGTCGACCGGATCCCAGTTGACCCAGGCCTCGCGGCGATAGGCGAGGCCCGCCTTCCAGAAGTCGAGGAACATCTTCTGCTGATGGCGGTAGTAGGTCGGATCGCAGGTCGCCAGCTCGCGGCTCCAGTCGAGCGACAGTCCCATCGATTTCAACTGCGCCTTCATGGTCGCGATGTTCTCGTAGGTCCATTTGCGCGGATGGACCTTTTTCTCCATCGCCGCGTTCTCGGCCGGCAGGCCGAACGCGTCCCAGCCCATGGGATGCAGCACGTTGAAGCCGCGCGCCCGCTTGTAGCGCGCCACCACGTCGCCCTGGGTGTAGTTGCGCACGTGGCCCATGTGGATGCGCCCCGACGGATAGGGGAACATCTCGAGTACGTAGTATTTGGGACGGGTGCGATCCATCCGGGCACGAAAGGTCTGGCGATCGTCCCAGACTTTCTGCCACCTGGCTTCGGTCTCGCGGAAATTGTAGCGCGCTGGCGTCGACGACACGGAAGAACCCCGAAAAAGGCTGCGGCCGCAGCGGATGCCCGCTGCGGCCGCACGCGTCAAGCGTTGCGAATCGAGCGGCGGGCAGCCGCCCCGGTCAGGAGCCGCCGGCGATGCGAAGCTGGCGCGCCCGGGTAAGGATTGCGTTCTCGATGTCGATGTTGGTGCGCGGGTCGACCTGGGCATCCACCCAGTTTCCGCCGCGCGGCGACGTCGTCTGCTTGAACACCGACACCCGCACGCCATCGGCCCGGAGGTCGCGATCGAGGATGGTCACCTGCACCTTCATGCGCTCGTTGGGCGTTTCGGCGGGGGTATACCAGTCGGTGATGATGACCCCTCCGAAGGGGTCGGCCGAGACCAGCGGGATGAAATTGATGGTGTCGAGCGACGCACGCCACAAGTAGGCATTCACCGCGACCCCGGTTCCGGTGTCGATCTGCTTCTCGGCCCTCGTGCCAAACATTCCGCCCGGCCCGAAGAGGCTGCCGTGCTCGCGATTCTGGCCCCCCAGGCCTGCCATCATGTCGCGCGTATTGCGATCGTTCGAGGGCCCGCTCCTCCGCTCGTTCACGGCATTGGGGTTGCCGCCACAGCCGACGAGACCGAGTGCGCCCAAGCTCACTCCGGCTGCAAGGATCTTGGCATAACGTGACAAGCGCGGCATCGTTGGCGTCCCTTCATGGCCACGATAACACAGCGGCGGCCCGGACCATAAAGGGGTGTAGTTTTTGCCGCAAGAGGGCTCCTGTCGAAAACCACGAACTAAGTTTCCTATAGAAACTCACAGGGCAGTCTTGATCCTGCGGGAAAACCCTCGGCGGTCCCTAGCCATCGCCCACGTTTCCATTTATGCAGGAAAAGCGTCGTCCGTCCCCTCCTCGAATTGTGACAAAGACGCCACAGGTGCGGGCAGAATCGAGCGCTGGCGCGTCGATTTCTTGACCCCCGAGGCCCCCCGGTGTTTTTATACAGCGGCCGTATTGGCGGGGCCGTGTGTCGCCGGGTCTCTCGTGCTCCCACTTCCGCCGGTCGGACAGGCCTTGTGGTACGTACCAGTCTCTGATCAATGAGAGAGGGAGAATGATGAAAAAGCTTCTACTCGGCTCGACCGCCTTGGTCGTCGGCGGGGTGATGGCCGCCCCGGCTATGGCAGCCGACCCGCTGAAGTTGGGCATCGGAGGTTACTATACCTTCTACGCCATGGCGGGCGGCATCAGCTCGATTTACGCCTTCAACGGCACCCAGACGTCCTACAAGGGCTTTGCCTTCACGCAGGAAGGTGAAATCCACTTCCTCGGCAACACCAAGCTGGACAACGGCACAACGGTGGGCTTGACCGTCGAGCTCGAAGCCTGGAACCCGAGCGCGGGCGCTACCGGTGCCACCACGCAGATCGACGAAGCCTTCCTGTACGCCTTCGGCGACTGGGGCCGTGTCGAGCTGGGTTCCCGCGACGCGGCGACCTATCGTATGTACTACGGCACGCCGTCGGCGCTGATCGGCTGGGGCGCCATCCAGCATAACCACAACTGGATCGGCGCGAACATCCTGACGTTCAACAAGGCCTATGCGCGTACGATGGCGACGACCATCACGCCGACCTGGCAGGACCTCAACCGCATCAACTACTTCACGCCGCGCTTCCAGGGCCTGCAGATCGGTATCGGCTACGCACCCAAGATGAACGGCGTCTCGGGCGGCGGTGCCGGCTACGCGACTGGCGTGGGCGGTGGCACGGCCGGCGCCTGCGGCTATCAGGGCGCGGCCAACATCTCCAACTGCCCGACGGCGGACTATTCGTATCAGGATCTGTTCGACGTCGGCGCCAACTACCTGAACAAGTTCGGCGATCTCACCGTCGCGGCGTACGGTGCCTTCGCCTACGCCTCGTTCGTCCCCGGCTTCAGCCCATTCACGCCAGCGGCCAACATGGTCACGGGTGCGAACCTGACGTCGTGGAAGCAGTGGGTGGTCGGCCTTCAGTTCGGCTATGCCGGCTTCACCGTCGGCGGCGCGCTCGGCTGGGACAACAACGGCTACGGTGCCAACTACTTCACCGGCGTCGACAACGACACCCGCTTCTACACGGCCGGCATCATGTACGAGACCGGCCCGTGGCAGATGTCGTTCATGTGGGCGGGCTTCTACAACACCAACGGCAACGGCTCGGCCAGCATCACCTCGATCGCCACCGGCTCCGGCGCCATGACGGCCAACATCTCGTCGGCGAGCGGCATCCCCGGCGTCAACAGCACGGCGTTCAACGGCAACCCGGCGACCTCGCTGCTGTTCGGATCGGAAACCGTCAACAAGTGGGAAGTCGGCGTGAACTACGCGCTCGGGCCTGGCATCAAGCTGGTCGGCGGCGGCATGCTGTACAACGCCTCGGGCCCGACGAATGCCACCAGCGGCAATTCGTGGGTCATCCTCCTCGGCATGGACCTGCGCTTCTAGTCGCAGGCCACATCCATCATCGGGAAGAGCGGGCGAAAGCCCGCTCTTTTCGTTTGGCGCCTTCGGGCGCGCTCAGGCCTTTCGCTTGCCGACGAGATTTACGAACAGGGTGGGCAGGTAGGTGCGCGACACCGGCAACCGCTCGGTCGCCTGGCGCGCCAGCACGGCGCGATTGTCCTCATGGTCGAGCACAAGTTGGAACAGGCCTTGCTCGACGCCGGCGGCCTGCGGCTCGAGATCGGGCCTGCCGTCGCGCTCGACGCGGTAGGCGACGTCCAGGCCGACATCGCCGCCGCTGTAGAACGACGACGCGATGTCGAGCCGCTCGAACATCAGCATGAGGCCGCGCACGGAGAATCGCCAGTAGTCGTCGGGGGCGGCGTGGAAGGCCTGTGACCAGGGCGTGGCGACGTAGGCCATGCCGTCGGGCTTCAGGACCCTTTCGATGTTGCGGGCCGCCTTCCTGGGATGCCGCGTGTGCTCCAGCACGTGGCAGCAGATCACCAGGTCGAAGGGCTCCTCGCCGAGCTTGCCGAGAACCGCCTTCGGGGCGCTGCAGATGTCGACGACCTGATCGACGTTCGGCCCGTCCAGGAGGTCTATGCCGATGAACCGGGCCTGACTACCGAAGCGCTTGCCGACCAGGGCGCGCCAGTTGCGCTCGTTGCGATCCGACGCGACGGTGCGTGACCCGACCTGCAGGACGCGCGGCGCCCGTTTGCCAACCGCCTCGGCGACGAGGTCGAGCATCCGCTCGACCTCGCGGGTGACGCTGGTGCCGACGACGCGCAGTTCTCCCCGCGGCTGGGCGGATGGAGCGTCGCCGGCGGCGCTCATTCGCGGACCACCAGGATGTGCATGCGTCGCGGGCCATGCGCACCGAGCTCGATGGTCTGCTCGATGTCGCCGGTGCGCGACGGGCCGGTGATCGCGATCACTGTGCGCGGCATGCCGTCCTTGCCGTAGCGCGCGCGCAACCGGCCCCACACGTCCTCGTACCCGCCGACGATGTCGCTCTCGCGCAGCACGACGACATGCGTGTCGGGCAACAGGTTCAGGGTCACCGGATGATCCGGCCCCGAGGCCATCACCAGCGTGCCAGTCTCGGCGATGCCGGCGAACGCGCCGGTGATCGACACGGGATCGCTGCCTTCAGCGCGGCCCTTGCGCAGCGACAGCAGGGTCTGGCTGCCCCAGTCGAAGAGATCCAGGTCGGCTCCTGGCGCCACGACGGCCTGGGCAGGCAGGTTGTTGCGCGCCAGGTAGCTGACGACCTCTCCTGTCACCTGATCGGGCGCAACACGCGCCACGGTTGCATTGTTGGCCTCCGCCCATTGGCAGAACAGGGCGACCTTGTCGGCGTGCTGCAGGTTCGCGCGGGCCACGGCTGGGCCGCGCGGCGGCTGGGCGAGGCGAGCCTCGGCTTCCTGCCGCGCTTGCCCCGACAGCGCGTCGCGGCGCAAGGCGCGGCGAATGCCGTTCAGGATCTGGGCTCTCGCGACGCTCGTGCGGTTATCCATCACTGTCGCCGGCGCTGCCATTGGGCATGGAACGTGCCGCCGGGCTCCGGCGCCGGGAAGTCGCGGAAGCGCGTCCAACCGCCGGCCAGCGGCAGGCTGCCATAACGGCCGTTGGCCCGGCCGAACAGGCCGAGCAGCCGGTTTGCGAGCGCCGTCATGCGACGGTAGAGCCGCGGCCGGCGCGCCAGGAAGCCCCACAGGGCGAGGCCCTGGCGTACGGCCTTGGGCGTGAGATGACGCTCGAACTCGCGCTCGCGCCAGTGGCGCATCAGGCTGGGCAGGGGAATGCGCACCGGGCAGACGCTTTCGCAGCGCCCGCAGAAGGTCGACGCGTTGGGCAGGTTGCTTGCCTCCTCGAGGCCCACGAGCTGCGGCGTCAGCACCGCGCCGATCGGGCCGGGATAGACCCAGCCGTAGGCATGCCCGCCGATCGCGCCGTAGACCGGGCAATGGTTCATGCAGGCGCCGCAGCGGATGCAGCGCAGCATGTCCTGCATCTCGGTGCCCAGCACCGATGAGCGGCCGTTGTCGAGGATGACGACGTGATACTGCTCGGGCCCGTCGAGATCGCCCGCTCGCTTCGGCCCCGTGTTGAGCGTGGTGTACGACGACGATTCCTGGCCGGTCGCCGAGCGCGCCAGCACGCGCAGCAGGACGGCGGCATCCTCGAGCGTCGGGATCACCTTCTCGATGCTGGCCAGCACGATGTGCATGCGCGGCAAGGTGTTGGAGAGGTCGGCATTGCCCTCGTTGGTGATCAGCATCGACGAGCCGGTCTCGGCGACCAGGAAATTGGCGCCGGTCAGCCCGACGTCGGCGTCGAGGAATTTCTGGCGCAGGATATGTCGCGCCTCGGCCACCAGATCGTTGCGTTCGGTCAGCCGCTTGGTGAAGCCGAGCTTGCCGTGATGCTCGAGAAAGGTGTCGGCGACCTGATCCTTGGTGAGATGCACCGCCGGCGCGATGATGTGGCTGGGCGGCTCGCGGCGGAGCTGGATGATGTACTCGCCGAGATCGGTCTCGATCGGCGCGATGCCCAATGCCTCGAGATGATCGTTGAGCGCGATCTCCTCGGCGACCATCGACTTCGACTTGGCGACGGTCCGGGCGCCGATGCTGCGGCAAAGCTCGCCGATGATGCGCCGTGCATCCTCGGCGGTGGGCGCCCAATGGACCTGGCCGCCCAGCGCCGTCACCTTGCGCTCGAACTCCTCGAGGTAGAAGTCGAGATTGGCCAGCGCGTGATTCTTGATGTCGCGTGCACGGTCGCGCAGGGCCTCGAACTCGGGCAGCCGTTCGGCCGCCTGGCGCCGGCGCTCCGAGAAGCCGACCTTCAGCTTGCCGAGCGAATCCTGCAGGTTCGGATCGGCGAGGGCCGCGCCGACATTGCCCTTGAAATCGTGCGCGGTGGATTGCATCAGCCCGTGCCCCGGACGGGCTCGCCGATCGAGGCGTTGTCGCCCATGTCCGCAAGCACCTCGGCGATATGCCGCACCCGTACCGCGCTGCCATCGCGCTGCAGCTTGCCCGCCATGTTCATCAGGCAGCCGAGATCGCCGGCGAGCAAGGTGTCGGCTCCGGTGGCGGCGATGTCGGCGGTCTTCTCGCTGACCATGGCGTTGGAGATATCGGGGTACTTCACGCAGAAGGTGCCGCCGAACCCGCAGCAGACTTCCGGCGACGTCATCTCGCTCATCCGCAGGCCGGCGACCGAGCCGAGCAGGCGGCGCGGCTGGCGCTTCACGCCGAGCTCGCGCAGGCCCGAGCAGGAATCGTGATAGGTCGCGACGCCAGCGTAGCGCGCGGTGACCCGGGTGACGCCGAGCACGTCGACGAGGAACGAGATCAGCTCGTAGCTGCGGCCGGCCAAGCGTTCGGCGCGCGCCTTCATGGCAGGGTCGTCGTCGAACAGTCCCGGGTAGTGATGGCTGAGCATGGCGCCGCACGATCCCGATGGCGCCACGACGGCATCATAGCTCTCGAAGGCGTCGATGACCTGCCGGGCGATGTCGCGCGTCGTGACGCGATCGCCGGAGTTGTACGCCGGCTGGCCGCAGCACACCTGAAGCGGCGGGACCTCGACCGAGCATCCCGCTTCCTCGAGAAGCTTCACGGCTGCAAAGCCGACGGACGGGCGAAAAAGGTCGACAAGGCAAGTGACGAACAACGCGACCCGGCGCGGCGGCGCACCCGAACAGGACGGTGACTTGGACACGCCGGGCAGATTGGCAGCGGCTCGAATCTCCTGCAATGGGGCCATTGTCGAGAATCGACCATGATTGGAGCCTTGATGCTACCCGACATTTTCGACCGCTTTCGCCTCGCCGACCGAACCGCCCTGGTCACCGGAGCTCGCCGCGAGATTGGCCGCGCCATCGCGCTTGCCCTGGCAGCCGCCGGAGCGCGCTTGGCGATCCACCATGCCGACACCGGGCAGGAGGCAGCCGATGCCGACCGCGTGGTGCGGGAGATCGAGGAGGGAGGCGGCGTGGCGCGCGCCTTCGGCCAGGACTTTGCGCTGGAGGATGCGGGGGTCGCCTGGCCGCGGCCGTCAGCGCGTGGTCGCCTGTCGGGCAGGTACAGCGCATCCCGGCCGGCCGGCTTGGCCGACCCGACGATCTCGTCGGAGCGGCGCTGCTGCTGTGCTCGGACGCGGGCGCCTACATCAACGGCGTCAATCTCTACGTCGATGGCGGCCGGTCGATTGCGTAGCCGCGTAGGTTATGCGTCTTCCGGACCGCGTCTCGCTCATTCGAGCTCATGAGCGAGCGAGACGCTCGCGGTCCGCAAGACCATGAACTCGCGCAGTCTCGCCCTAGTTCTTGTTGGGGACGAGAACGATCGCCCGACCCTCGCTGTTCATGCGCCCCGCCCAGTCGGCCGCCTGCGGCCCGCTGCCGAAAAAGACGTCTCCGCGCGCCGGCCCGACGATCGCCGCGCCAGTGTCCTGGGCGATGGTCAGGCGGCGATAGGGCTCGGTCGCACCCGGCTTCCGTGCCACCGGCCGCACGGTATCGATCCAGATCGGCGTGCCGTAGGGCGTGAGCGACGTGTCGACAGCCAGGCTGCGCTGTGCCGTCAACGGCACGCCTTCGGCGCCGGTTACGCTCGCTGTCCTGGTATCCCTGAAGAAGATATAGCGCTCGTTCTTGCGCATCACGTCGCGCGCCTGCTGGGGGTTGCGCTTGAGCCAGTCGCGGATCGCGGGCCACGTGGCGTTGCCCTTGCTCAACACGCTCATCTCGATCAGCACATTGCCGATCGCGGTATAGGGCCGGTTGTTCGAGCCGTCGAAGCCGAGCGTGAGGGTGCCGCCTTCGGCAAGATGCACGCGCCCGCTGCCCTGTACCTGCACCTCGAACAGGGAGACCGGATCCTGCACCCAGGCGATCTCCAACCCTTGTCCCTTCAAGGCACCCTGCTCGATCTCGGCGCGGGTGTAGTAGGGCTTGGCAGTGAGATCCGATGGCCGGCGATAGACCGGCACCGTGAACAGGCGCGACGGCGCGCGGCTGCCTCGCATGTCGGGCTCGAAGTAGCCGGTGAACTTGCCGGGTGCCTGGACGATCAGCGGCCGGAAGTTGCCTTCGAAAAACAGGCGTGCCGCCCGGTCGTCTCCCGACCTCACGGCGCCCGCGGCATCGCAGATGCGCGTCCATTCGGCCGGCGCGACGGTCTTGGTGCCACCGTCGGTCGCGATCCTTGTCTCTGGCCTGCTCGTGAGCTTGGGGCAGGAGCGCCGGAACGCGACCAGCGCCTCGGCATGCCGGTCGCTCGCCCACCCGCTGATCTCGTTGAAGGAAATCGGCGCCATGGCTACCCGACGCTCGCTCGCTCCGCCTACGCTGCCGGCACAAGCAGCCAGGAACCCGGCGGCGGCCAGACAGGCCACCCCGCCGGGCAAGACGGTCCAGCGCATGATCGGAGGGCCCTCGTCAGCCTTCGCTTTCGGTCTTGGCCAGCACCCAGTTGGGATCGGTCGACGTCGTGTCGCGGCGGAACGTCCAGAGGTCCACGACCTTCTGAACCTCGTTGGGATTGCCGTCGACGATCTGGCCCTCGGCGTTGCGCACGACGTTGATCTGCTCGCTGACGAAGCGAACGGTAACCAGGGCGTTGCTGCCCTGCGTCGCGGCGGCCGAGATATCGGAGGCCTCGAACCCGATCAGCGTCGTCTCGGCCGTCTCCTGGCGTTCCGCACGGCCGCGGATGGCCGCCTCGAAGCTGGCATAGGTCGGGCCATCGAGCAGAGGACGCAGCGCGCCGACATCGCCCTTGGCGAAGGCCTCGACGATGGTCGTGAAGGCCGAGCGCGCGCCGGCGCAGAAAGCCATCGGCTCGAAGGTCGGATCGGCAGCCCGGATCGCGGCGACGCCGGTCGCAGCCGTGGGCAACACCGTGGCGCGAATACCGCCCGGCCCGGTCGCCGACGTGGAAGGGCGCGGCGCGTTGGCGGTCGGCAGCGACACGACATTGTCGTTTCCGTTCTGGCCGGCCTGTTGCGGCGCATCGCCGCCACGTGTCGAAGGCGTCGGCGGGGTCGGCGGCGTGAATGGATCGCGCGCCGGCGGACGCTCGTTGCCGGTGCGCTTGCCGAGCACGGACCGCAGCCGCAGGATCAGAAAGACGGCGACCAGTCCGATGAGGATTATGTCGTAGTTGTTGCCCACGATGGCGCTCCGCCAACCCGTTCCCGACTATCCGGAAAATACATAGGCTGCGAATGGGGAAAGGGCAAGGCAACCCGACCGGGCGGCTGGGCCCCCGTCGGATCAGGCCAGGACCACGATATCGACCGGATCAGCGACCCCGGACACCGTTCGAGCCGGCCGTCGTTCGCGTGCTTGGGGCGGGGCGTAGCCCTGCTGCCCGGCCAGCGCGTAGGTCGCGGCATCGGTGACGGCCCGGGTTTTTTCTTCCTTGTTGTGCTTCTCGAGCTTGGCGGCGAAGTTCACGGCGTCGCCGATCACGGTGAATTCCAGTCGCTCCCCGTCGCCTACCGCGCCGAACACCACGCGGCCCGACGCCACGGCGAGCCCGATCGAGAGGGGCGCCAGCCCGGCGGACTTGCGCTCCTCGGTCCAATTGTCGGCCGCCTCGAGCACGGCATCGGCCGCCCGCAAGGCGTCGGCCGCGGCCGTGGCCGACGGCGCCACGGCACCGAACGACGCCAGGATGCCGTCGCCCAGGAACTTGTCGATGCTGCCGCCGTGGCGGGCGATCAACGGGCAGACGCGCCCCTGGTAATCCTGCAGCACCTTCATGACGTCCCCGGGCGGCAGCTCCGTCGACAGGCGCGTGAAGCCGCGCAGGTCGACGGTCAAGATGGCGACGTCGCGCAACTCACCTTCGCCGGCCCTGATCGACATCGCGGCGCTGCGAATGCGGCTGGCGACGCCGGGATCGAAAAAGCGCGACAGGTCGCGCGCCGCGGCGCCCTCCGCGACCGATCGCACCAGGAGATTGCGCGCCCGGGCAATGGCGATCGCCAACACCGCGGTGGTGAGCAGGATCGCCAGTACCTTGCTGATCTCCGCGTGGAACAGAAGGGCGTTCGAGCCCATGTACTCGACGAAATCGTCGGTGACGTTGGGCGGGCCGCCGCGGCCTCCCAAGGCATAGAGGACCAGGGCAACCCAGCCCGCCGCCGCCGCAACACCGGTGATGATGACGAAGCGCGCCTCGAAGCGCAGCGCGCGCAACGCAATGAAGAGGAAGATGAAGATCAGCGTCGGCGCCTTGAGATAGAACACCGCCGGCTGCGCGAACGTGTAGTGGAAGGAGTAGATGAGCGCCATGAACAGGCCGACATCGACGACCACGGAGAGGTGGAGGAGCCACTCCGGCAGGCGGCGCAGGTAAGCCAATCCGAGGCGGATCGCGGCAAACACGGCGTAGAGCGCGAACACTTCCGATTCGAACGAGTAGTCCTCCTGCACGACGCCCGCCGGCATCGAGGTGGTCTCGTAGGCGGTCGCCAGCAGGACGATCAGCGCGAGCTGGGCCCAACCGATCAGGATCTCGCTGTGCTCCTGCTGCCGCCGGATGGTCTCGCGAACGCGCTCGGGGAGCGCGTCGAGGCGGCCGCCCTCGAACAGCCAGTTGCGCAGGCGGGTCAGGATCGACATTTTTCCAGCCACAGGCTGGCGGCGATGGCGTCGGGCAGCCGGGGCAGGCGCGGCACGACCGAGCTCGACAATCGATCGGCGAGCCGTCGCTCGACCCAGGCGCTCGAGAACACCGGGCGGTAGGCGCCGCTCGCCAGCAGCGGCGCGATACCCTGCTGCTCGTTGTAGGCGCGCCAGCCCCAGATCGACGGGTAGTCGAAGGGCAGGAAGACGTCGTGAATGTGCACCAGCGCGCCGGACGGCAGGCTGGGGAGGACCCGGTTGAGCAGGATATCGACATCGCTGCCGGGCATCAGGATGTGGCTCGAGTCGATGAACAGCAGGTCGCCCGGGGCGAGGTCGTCGAACAGGCCAAGCGGCGCCGCCTGGAGGGTCGACGCCACGATGCGCACCCCCGGCAGGTCGGCGATGTCGGCGCGCGGCGCGGGATCGATCGCCACGATCTCGCCCATCCCGCCGTGGGCGCTCGCCAGCACGCGGGTCGAATGGCCGGAGCCGACCTCGATGATGCGTCGGGGCTTGCGCTCGCGGACCAGGGTGTAGGCCACGGCCCCGTCGAGGGACGGGAACCACGATTGCTCGAACAGGGCTTTCCTGGCCTCCAGCGCCGCGGCATTCGCATCGACTGCGTCGAGGACGGCGCGGAACGCCTCGGCGTGCCGCTCGAAGAGCGCCTCGATTGCGGGGTAGGGCGGCTGGGCGCCCGGCGGCGGCAGCAGCGGCGCGTAGCGATGCGGGATGAACCAGCCGCCCGGCTTCATGCCGAGCACCGTGGGCAGGCCGAGCTTGAGCCGTCGCCAGCGGCCACGCAGGCTAGACGAGGCTGTCATGGACAACGACTCATGGCGGGACCTAGGGACTGAGCGTCAAACCTTCATGAGCGACCAGAATGCGCGGCAGGCCGTTGGGCGCCCTGCCGGGCCGGGCGAGAGCCGCTTCGCGCGCGACTCCGTCCATGAAGGCATCGTCGTGGTTGGGGTCGTGATGGAAGATGGCGAGGGTGCCCACTCCCGCAGCGTCGGCGATTCGCACACCTTCCTGCCACGTCGAGTGACCCCAGCCGCGATAGCGTTCATATTCTGCGTCGGTATAGCTCGAATCGTAAATCATGACATCGGCGCCGCGGCACAGTTCGACGATTGTGCGGTCCGGCCCGTTCCCGCGATGCTCGGTATCGGTGATGTAGCAGATCGATTTGCCGCCGAACGCCACGCGATAGCCGGTCGCACCATTGGGGTGGTTGAGCGGGGCGGTGTGCATGGTCACCTCGCCGCAGCTCAGCTTGTCGCCCGCCTGGAACTCCTTGAACTCCACGCGCGCCTGGAAGACGTCGAGCGACACCGGGTAGAGCGGCGCCTGCATCAGGTTGCTCACGACCTTCTTCAGCGTATAGGGCGCTTCCAGATGGCCGGCCCACATGCGTACCGAGTTGCGCCTCTCGAACAGCGGCGCGAAGAAGGTGAGTCCCGAGATGTGATCGAGATGGGTGTGCGTGAAATAGATGTCCAGATCGATCGGCACCTGGCGGGCGAGCTCGAGGCCCAAGGTGCGGATACCGGTTCCCGCGTCGAAAATCAGGCGCCTGCCGCCAGCGGTGACCTCCAGGCAGGAGGTGTTGCCGCCGTAGCGGACATACTCGGCTCCGGGACAGGAGATCGAACCCCGTACGCCCCAGAAGCGAACTTTCAGGCCACCCAAGCGCGCAGTCTCCTTCCCGGCACAGAGTCCACGGACGAGCGGCTCGCGTCAACCGAGCCCGCCTGGCTATTATTGCAGCCGCCCTCCCGCCTCGTCCCGTGGCCGACTCCTGCCAGGCGCCTCACGGACAAGTTTACCGCTGCCTGCGACTTCGGGGATCCGGGCGCGTTGCCTGCCGAGCCAATCGGAGCAATACTTCTGCTATGGAAATCGAGAACCAAGCCGCCGGAGCAGCGATAGTTCCTCTGCCGATGCGTCGGGCAAAATTCGCCATCGGCCAGGTGGTGAAGCATCGCATTTACCCCTTCCGGGGCGTCATCTTCGACGTCGATCCGGTGTTCTCGAACACCGAGGAATGGCTTGCCCAGATTCCCGAGGAGGTCCGGCCGCGACGCGACCAGCCATTCTACCACCTGCTCGCGGAGAATGCGCAGAACACCTACGTCGCCTACGTCTCGGAGCAGAACCTGCTGCCTGACGAGACGGGCAAGCCGGTGTCGCATCCCCAGGTACCGCACTTCTTCAAGGAGCTGAAGCGCGGACACTATGTCTCGCGTGATCGCGCCCTGAACTGATCCTTTGCCGGGAGGGCGACGTCACAACGGGGCTGGCTGCGCCCACGCTCATATCTTGTCATCCTGGCGCTGCGCTCAGGACGACAGACAGGGCGCGGAAAGCAGCGACCCGTCTGCTGTGATCAATTGAGCGCAAAGGGAAAATACTTCTCGTTGATCTTCTTGTAGGTGCCGTCGGCGATCATGTCGCCGAACGCCTTGTTCAGGGAGTCGCGCAGCTTGACGTCTTCCTTGCGCAGGCCGGCGGCAACGCCGACACCCAGGGTCTGATTGTCCTTGATGTCCTGGCCCACCACCTCGCAGCAATTGCCCGCCGGCTTCTGGCTCCACAACCAGAGCTGAACCTTGTCCCCGAATACCGCGTCGACCTCTTCCTGGGACAACGCCTCGAGCGCCTCCGTGACCGTCGCGTAGCGCTTGATCGTCGCCGACCGGCGGAAGCTCTTGTCGAGCCAGTCGGCATGCGTCGAATCCTTCTGGACGCCCAGCCGTTTGTTGCGCAGCAGCGAGGGCGGTCCGTCGAACGGCGCGCCCTTGGCGGCGATGAAGGCGCCGGGCGAGAGATAGTAGCGGCGCGACAGGCCGAGCCTCTTGCGCCGCTCGCTGGTGATCTCGAGCGACGACATGATGACGTCGAACTTCCTGTCCAGCAGGCCGGGGATGAGCTCGTCCCATTTGAAGGCGGCGAACTCGCACTCCGCCTTGATGCGTTGGCAGGCTTCCTGCGCGATCTCGAGCTCGAACCCGGCGGGCAGGCCCTTGCGGTCCAGATAGTTGAAGGGCGGGTAGGCGCCTTCGGTGGCGACGGTGATCTTGAAGGCCGGTGGCGGAAAGATCGGCTTGGCGCCCGGGCGGGGTGGCGGGGCCGGCGGCCGGGCGGCAGGGGCGGCCGGTTTGTGCTGCTGTTGCGATGGCGGCGGCGAAGCCGGCTGTTGAGCCGTCGCGGGCCCGAGGGTGGCCGCCAGGGCAACGATCACGGCCCACAGCGTCTTCCAGGTCATGCGATCAGCCGCTCCAGCACGGCATTGAGGCGCTGGCGGCCGGCCGGCGTTGCCTTGAGGTGCGTGGCGTCGAACGCCAGAAGGCCGGCTGCCATCAGGGGTGCCAGCCGGGCCTCGCCCACGGCGGCCACCGGGTCGTGGCCGGTAATCGAGGCGAACCGGGCGCGGTCGATGCCATCGGCCAGCCGCAGTCCCATCATCAGCGCCTCCTCGACCAAATCCTGCCCGGCGATCGACGACGTTTCCGCCGTGCCGTGGCCGCTGCTCTCGACCGCCTCGATCCAGGCTTCGGGTCCGCTCGTCCGCCGGGTCGCCCGCTTGACCGGCCGGCCCGCCTCGTCGGCAAAGCGGCCGTGTGCGCCTGGTCCGATGCCGACGTAATCCTGATACCGCCAGTAGATCAAATTATGGCGGCATGCTGCCCCGGGGCGAGCGTGATTGGAAATCTCGTAGGCCGGCAACCCGGCGGCGGTCAGCCGGGCCTGTGTCTGCTCGAACATCGTGGCTGACGCCTCCTCGTCCGGCAGGACAAAGGCGCCGCGGGCATGTTCGGTGAAGAACCGCGTGCCGCGCTCGATCGTGAGCTGGTAGAGCGAAAGGTGCTCGCCAGCCAGGGCAAGCGCCCTGTCGAGTTCCGCCGCCCAATCCTCCGGCATCTGGCCCGGCCGGGCATAGATCAGGTCGAACGAGTACCGGCCGAAATGGCGGCGTGCCAGTGCAAGTGCCGCAAGCGCCTCGTCCGCCGAATGCTCGCGGCCGAGAAAGCGCAGCGCGGCGGCATCGAGCGCCTGGATGCCGAGCGACAGGCGGTTGACCCCCGCCTGGGCAAGGGCTGCGAATCGTCCGGTCTCGACCGAGGTCGGGTTGGCTTCGAGCGTGATCTCGATGTTCGGGTCGGTGTCCCACAGGCTTTTCACGCGGGCGATCAGGGCGGCGACGGTTGCCGGCTCCATCAGCGAGGGTGTGCCGCCGCCGAAGAACACCGTCTCGACCCGCCGCCCCGGCGCCTCGCGCGCCGCGTGCTCGAGCTCGGAAAGCAGCGCATTGCGCCAGCGCTCGTGCCGCACGCCGTCACGCACATGGGAATTGAAATCGCAGTACGGGCACTTCGACTTGCAGAATGGCCAATGAATGTAGACGCCCAGGGGCTCGCCTGAGCCTGGCCGGGCGGCAGCACCGATCAAAGGGGACCTCCGAGCGCGCGTGGCGCGCACCGCGGCGCCATGAGAATGGCGGCAGGGCGTCGAAAGGCGTTCACGGCTGGAGGTACGCCACTCCAGCGGCGCGTCTTCCGTGCGATCAATGATAGTCGCGCCACGGGAGTGGCACGCCAGCACGCTTCAGCCGGAGTCGTCATGTGAAGCACGCCTCGACCAGAAGACGGAAGGCGCGCCCGCGATGGCTGATGGCGTTCTTCTCGGCGTCGCTCATCTCGGCCGTGGTGCGCGTCTCGCCGGCGGGCAGGAAGCAGGGGTCGTAGCCATGGCCGCCGCTGCCGCGCGGCGGCCAGACGATGCACCCTTCGAGCGTACCGTGCACCAGCTCGACATGCTCGTCGGGCCAGGCCAGCGCTAGCACGCAGTGGAAGGTCGCGGCGCGCGCGGCGTCGTCATTGGGGACGCCGCGCCTCGCCAGCTCGTCCTGGATGCGCCGCATGCCCACCATGGCGTCGCGCGTCGGGCCTTCCCAGTCGGCGGTGTGAAGGCCGGGCCGACCGTCGAGCGCCCGCACGCTCAAGCCCGAATCGTCGGCCAGCGCCGGCAGGCCGCTCGCGCGGGTGGCAGCCAGCGCCTTGAGGGTGGCGTTCTCCTCGAATGTGGTGCCGGTTTCCTCCGGCGCCGGCAGGCCGAGCTCCCCGGCCGATACGATGTCGACGCCGAACGGCGACAGCATGGCACGGATCTCGCCGGCCTTGCCGCGATTGTGGGTGGCCACCACCAGGCGGGGCAGGGAGAAACGGCGCGCCATCAGGTGGTTGGCGTGGCCGGCGACCTGGCCATCGATGGGCCGATGGCCAGAAGCTGCAGGCGCGTAAGCTCGCCGATGCCCTTCTTGGCGAGCGCCAGCAGGGCCAGAAACTCGGGCTCGCTGAACGGCTTGTCCTCGGCGGTGCCTTGGACCTCGACGATGCCGCCGGCGCCGGTCAGGACGAAATTGGCGTCGGCCTGCGCCTTGGAATCTTCCGGATAGTCGAGGTCGAGCACCGGCGTCCCTTCCCACAGGCCGCACGACACCGCGGCGACCTGGCCGGTGATCGGGTTGGCGGCGATCTTGCCCTCCTTGACCAGCCGCTCGAAGGCGAAATGGAGCGCCACCCACGAGCCGGTGATGCTGGCGGTGCGCGTGCCGCCATCGGCCTGCAGCACATCGCAATCGATGTTGATCTGCCGCTCGCCCATGGCGGGAAGATCGACGACGGCGCGCAGCGAGCGGCCGATCAGCCGCTGGATCTCTTGCGTGCGGCCGGACTGGCGGCCACGTGCCGCCTCCCGGTCGGTCCGGGTGTGCGTGGAGCGGGGCAGCATGCCGTACTCCGCCGTCACCCACCCGCGATTGGTATTGCGCATCCAGGGCGGCACGCGCTCGTCGACAGAAGCCGTGCACAGGACATGGGTATCGCCGAACTTGATGAGGCAGGAACCCTCGGCGTGCCGGGAGAAGCCCGGTTCCAGGGAAACGACGCGAAGCTGATCGGGGGCGCGACCGGATGGGCGCATCGGGTTCTCCTCGGATTGTTCCTGGACACATGTGGGGACCAGCAGGGCTGGCGGGCGGCCGGTTTAGCGCCGCGTCCAGGCCAAATCCAGCTATCCCGCAGCCTGCGTTGACCGGCCGGGTGGCACTACCTACATTTTTTCAATGGTACTTCATCGCATTGGCGCTTCGGGCGGCCTCGCCGACGCCGCGACGGGGCAGCGGCCGGCGGCATCGGTTACGGAGCTGAACGAACGCGCCCGCGAGGTGCTGCGGCTCGTCGTCGAAGGCTATGTCGAGACCGGCGAGCCGGTCGGATCGCGCTCCCTGACCCGGCGCCTCAGCGAGGCGCTGTCGCCCGCCACCATCCGCAACATCATGGCCGACCTGCAGGATCTCGGCCTGCTCTACGCGCCGCACACCTCGGCGGGCCGCCTGCCGACCGATGCCGGCCTGAAGCTGTTCGTCAACGGCCTGCTCGAGCTCGGCAACATCAGCGAGGAGGAGCGCGAGAGCATCGAGGCGCGCTGCGCCACCGTCGGCCGCAGCGTCACCGAGGCGCTGGAGCAGGCGACCACGCTGCTGTCCGGCCTGTCGCGCTGCGCCAGCCTCGTGATGGCGCCCAAGAGCGAGCAGCCGCTGAAGCACATCGAGTTCGTGAACCTGGGACCGGGCCGCGCGCTGGTCGTCACGGTGACCCAGACGGGCCATGTCGAGAACCGCCTGATCGACGTGCCGATCGGCATGCCGGCGTCGGCGCTGGTCGAGGCGACCAATTACCTCAACGCGCGTCTCATCGGGCGCACCATCGAGGACGCGCGCAAGCTCATCCTCGAGGATCTCAAGCTGAAGCGCGCCGAGCTCAACGATCTCGCGGCGCGCGTGATCGAGTCGGGGCTCGCGACATGGGCCGGCGAGCCCGGCAGCGCGCTGATCGTGCGCGGCCAGGCGCGCCTGCTCGAGGACATCACGGCGATCGCCGACCTCGATCGCGTGCGCACGCTGTTCGATGCGCTGGAGCGCGGCGAGAGCTTCGTGCGCCTGCTCGAGCTCGCCAATGCCGGTGCCGGCGTGCAGATCTTCATCGGCTCCGACAACCCGCTGTTCGCCAACACGGGCTGCTCGATGGTGGTGGCGCCGTTCCGCGATTCGCGCGAGCGAATCCTGGGCGCCATCGGCGTCATCGGCCCGACGAGGCTGAACTACGCCCGCATCATCCCGCTGGTCGACTATACCGCGCGCACGATCGGACGATTGGTGGGGTAGACGAAGTGAATGGTCACCCGCTGCGAGCAAAGTAGAAACCTCATCCTGAGGAGCGCCTACAGGGCGCCTCTCGAAGGATAAGAATCAAGCACTGAGCCTGGAGCCCATCCTTCGAGACGCCGGCTGCGCGCGGCTCCTCAGGATGAGGTTGTGCTGATTGATTGCAATGTCGATTTCGGCAGTGCCGCGCTACAAGGCCCGTCTACCAGTCGGCTTCGTCGAAATCCTCGAGCTGCTGCATGACCTCGTCGTCCGCAGTTCGTGCCTTCTGGTCGTCGGCCGGCAGCGACAGCACGCGCAGCCGCGTCTCGGGGC
>JALHMO010000049.1 GCA_022844015.1 Reyranella sp.
TGGAACTTCTGGCGATGAGATCCTTCGCTTACGGCGCTTGCTTCGCAAGCGCCTTTGCTCAGGATGACAGGAGAGGGACGACAGAATTCAATAAAGTCACATCCTCTGAGGAGGCCGCGTAGCGGCCGTCTCGAAGGATGGCTGCACACGAGATCGTAAGAGAAGGTGTCGCAGCACCCGCTCTGTCCCCACCCTTCGAGACGCGACCCAGCGGGTCGCTCCTCAGGGTGAGGTTTCCTCGTAAGTTGACGCCCACGAGCGAGGCATCCGGCTTCGCCCCCCGGGGACGACATGGAATTCTGCGGTCATCGAGGTATCGTGGCGGCTTACGAGGTAGGCGCCGCCCGATGAGCAATTCCGATACCCGACGCGAGGCGCCAGACGCCAGGGCGATCGATACCAAGGCAATCGCCGCCATTCGCTTCCGCTACCTCCTGATGGCGACGTCGTGCACCGCCATCGATCTCGTCTTCTCCCTCACCTTCTACGCCGTGACCGACGCTTGGGAAACCGCGCCCCGCAACATCGGCAGCGGCTTGCTGGTGTTCCTCGGTATCAACTACCTGCTGTCGAGCCGGCTTTTCGAGCCGATCCGGCGCTATCTAGAAGGGCACGCGACGTTCGAGGAGACGCAGCGGCGGATCACCCAGCTGCCCATCCTGACCGCTCGCAACGTCGCGGTTTTGGCGTTTGCTTTGGTCGTCTTCCGCCTCGTCACCAGCAATCTCACCCCGAGCCCGCTGCCGATCACGCTCGCCGACCTGGTGACGCTCTGCATCATCCTGCCGGTCTTCTACTTCACGTACACCTACTTCGTCGTCAGTGACTACCTGGGTGCGCTCCTGGGCTTCATCTACCGCCATCACGGACGCAACCTCGAGCTTTTCCTCGGCACCTACAGGTCGAAGCTGATCGTTGCCCTGGTGGTAATCTCGATCGCGCCGCTCGCGACGATCGTCGTCGATCTGTTCTCCTACGATGGCGATCGCCTGCGTCTCGAGATCGTCAGCGATGTCGTGCTGGCGTTGATCGCCATCGCCGTCTCCGCGTTCTTCATCGGCCGCTCCCTGCTGAGGCCCATTCGCATCCTCTCGGTCGCCATGGGCAAGGTCGCTGGCGGCAACCTCACGGTCCGGGCACCGGTGACGTCCAACGACGACATCGGCGCGCTCACCGGCCAGTTCAACAGGATGGTCGAAGGCCTGCGCGAGCGCGAGCAGATCCGCGAGACGTTCGGGCGCTACGTCGACGAGAGCGTGGCATCCACCATCCTGCGGCGGCAGGGCAACGGCGGGCTGGCTGGCGAGACCGGCGAGGCGACGATCCTGTTCACCGACATCGCGGGCTTCACCACCATCGCCGAGTATCTCGCGCCGCACGAGCTGGTGGCCGCGCTGAACGAGTATCTCGAGACCGTCCTGGCCCCGATCCGGGCGCATGGCGGCATCGTCAACACCTTCATCGGCGACGGCCTGTTCGCCTCCTTCAACATGCCGCTCGCCTGCGACGGCCACGCCGCCGCCGCCGTGCGCGCCGCCATCGACATCCAGCGCGCCGTCGGCAGCCGGACCTTCGGCGAGGTTGCGCCGATGGGCATCGCCTTCGCCACCCGCATCGGCATCTCGACCGGCAGCGTGATCGGCGGCTCCGTCGGCGCCGGCCAACGCCTCTCCTTCACCCTGCTGGGCGACACGGTAAATCTCGCCGCCCGCCTCGAGGAGTTGAACAAGCAGCATGGCACGCGCATCCTGGTCTCGCAGAGCACGCGCGAAGCCTGCGGCGACGCCTTCGTGTTCGCAGCCTTGGGCAGTGTCATGGTGCGCGGCCGCACCGACGCCGTTACTGTCTTCAGTATCGACCCTCACGGCCAGGACAAGAAACCATGAACATGAACGGATTGACGACCGACCAGGTTGCCCTCCAGGCACGCGCCCGCGAGCTCGCCGCCGGCCCGGTGACGCGGCGTGCCGCCGAGGTCGACCGCACCGAGCAGTATCCGTGGGACAATGTCGATCTCCTGAAGGACGCCAGGCTGATCGGCATGACCATCCCGAGCCAGTATGGCGGCCAGGGCAAGAGCTGGCTCGACGCCGTGCTGGTCATCGAGGCGCTGTCGTCGGCCTGCGCCGTCACCGGGCGCATCGCCGTCGAGACCAACATGGGCGCGATCAGCGCCGTCATGGCCTACGGCTCGGAGGAGCAGAAGAAGCTCGCCGCCGACATGGTGCTGGCGGGCGACAAGCCGGCGATCTGCATCACCGAGCCCGACGCCGGGTCGGACGCCAACGGCATGACCACGCGCGCCGACAAGAAAGGCAACCGCTACGTCGTCAACGGCCGCAAGCACTGGATCACCGGCGGCGGCGTCTCGCGCCTGCACCTGATCTTCGCCAAGGTCTACGACGAGCAGGGCAACGAGGAAGGCATCGGCGGCTTCCTGGCGATCCGCGACGAGACGCAGGGGCTCAAGATCACCAAGCGCGAGCCGACCATGGGCCTGCGCGGCATTCCCGAGGCGGTGATCGACTTCGAGGAGATGGAGCTTCCACCGTCGGCTCTGGTGATCCCGCCGCGCGGCCTGAAGAAGGGTTTCGCCGACCTGATGACCGCCTACAACAGCCAGCGCGTCGGCGCGGCCACCGTGGCGCTCGGCATCGCCGAGGGCGCCTACAGGCTGGCGCTCGACTGGTCGGAGGAACGCCATCAGTTCGGCCGGCCGATCAACGAGTTCCAGGGCCTGCAGTGGAAGCTCGCCGACATGTCGATCAAGCTCGCCGCCGCGCAGGCCCTCGTCTACGGCGCCGCGCGCTCCGGCGAAGGCGGCTTCCCCGACATGCTGCTGGCCGCCCAGGCCAAGGTGTTCACCTCCGAGAGCGCCATCCAGGTCGTCAACGACGCCTTGCAGTTCTTCGGCGCCCGCGGCTACTCGCGCGAGCTGCCGCTCGAGCGCATGGCGCGCGACGTTCGCATGTTCACGATCGGCGGCGGCACGGCGGAGGTGCTGCGCAACGTCGTGGCGGGCGCGCTCTTGAAGAAGAAGCTGCCGCAGACGCGCGACGGGTGGGCGGCGAAGGGCGGGTGAGGGACTGCGGCCCTGGCGGCGCTCCTCTCGTTCTCCTCCCAACGCAGCATGCGTTCCCCCTCCTTGTCATCGCAGGGAGTTCGGACAAACAAAGCCGTCATCCCGACCGGAGCCGAGCGTGGCGAGGCGCAGTGGAGGGACCTTTCTTGTTGCTGCATCAGCGAGAAAGGTCCCTCGACTGCGCCGCCCTCCGGGCGGCTTCGCTCGGGATGACGACATTCTTGCCGTAAGCGAATGCCCTGCGATGGCAGGGGAGCATTGGAGATTCGTTCACACCGAACGCGAATTCGGGTCGGAGACGGATCATCGCCCGAACCGGCTCCAGGTGCCGTTGTGGGAGCGCATCAGGACGAACTCCTTGCCCTTCTTGCCGTTGCCGTTGCCGTCGCGCGGCACGCAGGTGACCGAGATCCACGACTGGTGATCCCAGCGCGCCGCGCAGCTCTCGCTGTCGCACGGCAGCTCGAAATCGGCCTCCTTGGCGATCTCCGCGCCGTCGGAGGCGTGGATGACGAGGCTGCCGCGCGGCGGCTCCAGCGAGCAGCCGATGGTGAGGAACCTCGACTTCTCCGAGGCCCACACCGGCGCACCGTCGACGGTGAACACGCGGCCAGTCGGCAGCATCACCAGCTCGTACGAGAGCTTGTCGGGCGCCGACCTGCGCACGACGTAGAACGGACCCGCCTGATCGTAGCGCTCGTAGAGATAATGGTAACCGTCGCCGCCATAGGGGCAGTCGACCAGCTCGATCGACTTGCCGCCGTCGAGCGCAAGCCGCAACCGGTCACGCTCGCGTGCCACAAGCTGCTCGTTCGACTTGATGCGCCGCGCCTCGCGCGGCCATTCGTCGGCGATGTCGCTCGCATAGTGGGGATCGATCGGACGATCGCCCGGCACGCAGGTCGTCTGCGCGCCAGCCGCCGACGCCAGCAAGCCGACCACGGCCGACATCAGGAACACGAGGATGCGCATCACCGCCTCGATTTCAGCATGGTCTCCAGGCTGATCGAGCGCAAGGTGGCCTCGGCGATCTCGTCGATCTCGCTCAGCACGCGCTGCAGGGCGCGGCCCACGTCGGTGCCCTCGCCCGGCTCGCTGGCGCGCTGTCCGGGGGCCGGCTCGAACAGGGCGACGATGTCCATCAAGGTGGTGCGGCGCCGGTTGGCGACGAAGCGGTAGCCGCCCGCCGCACCGCGCTCGGCACGCACCAGCCCGGCCGTCGCCAGGGTGCGCAGCACCTTGGCGAGGTGATGGGCCGACACGCCGAAGCGCTCGGCGAGGTCGGCGGCCGACAGCATGCGGTCGGGCTCGCGCGCCAGCTCGAGCGTGGCGTAGAGGCCGAGCCGGGTCGCCGTCTGCAGCTTCACGAAAGCTCCCTCATGCGAGCTCGCTCATGCGAGTTCCATGTCGAGCTGCAGCGAAGGCCCGGCCACCATGCCCTGGGCGCGAAAGAACGACAGGATGAGATTGTCCCGGCGATCGACCAGGGTGCGCACCCGCGTCACGCCCTGCGCCTTGAAGCGGGCGACCAGGGCCTCGAACAGGGCGCTGCCGGTGCCCTTGAGGCGGAGCTTGGGATCGACCTGGATGGCGAACACCCAGCCGGCAGCCGGCTGGCCGAACTCCCAGGCCCGGACCTCGCCGACGATGAACCCTGCCAGCGCGCCGCGGTCGCTTTCGGCGACCAGAAAATGCCGATCCGGCGGGCCACCGGCGTAGCGCTCGAGCATTGATTGCCAGTAGGCCGCCTTGGCCTCCCCGGTCAGGCGGGCGTCGAGCGCGGTGATGGCCGGCAGATCGACCGGCTCGGCGGAGCGGACAACGGGCATTTCCGGCCAAGAATGAGCTTGCGCCGGGAAAAGTAAATAGGTATTTCAGTACCGAATTACGGATATAGGGACCTCATGGCCGAGCCACCCGTCGATTTCCACACCTCGCCCGACCGTTACCGGCACTGGAAGCTGGCGCTGGAGAATGGCGTCGCCTACCTCACGATGGACGTGAACGAGGATGGTGGCCTGCGACCGGGCTACAAGCTCAAGCTCAATTCCTACGATCTCGGCGTCGACATCGAGCTGGCCGATGCGGTGCAGCGCCTGCGCTTCGAGCATCCCGAGATCGGCGCCGTGGTCATCCGCTCCCAGCGCGACCGCATCTTCTGCTCCGGTGCCAACATAAACATGCTGGGTCTCAGCAGCCACGACCACAAGGTGAACTTCTGCAAGTTCACCAACGAGACGCGGCTCGCCATCGAGGACGCCACCGAGCATTCCGGCCAGCCCTACATCTGCTCGATCAACGGCATCGCGGCCGGCGGCGGCTACGAGCTGGCGCTGGCCTGCGAGCACATCCTGCTGGCCGACGACGGCTCGAGCGCGGTCTCCCTGCCCGAGCTGCCGCTGCTCGCCGTGCTGCCCGGCACCGGCGGGCTGACGCGCTTGGTCGACAAGCGCCTGGTGCGCCGCGACCATGCCGACTTCTTCTGCACCACCGCCGAAGGCGTGCGCGGCAAGCGGGCGCTCGACTGGCGCCTCGTCGACGCGCTGATCCCGCCAAGCAAGCTCGCGGACGAAACGCGACGAATTGCCGAGGAAGTCGCCAACCGATCGACACGACCGAAGGACGAGACGGGGATCGTGCTGACACAGATCGAGCGCAGCATCGACGGCGACACCATCCGTTACAGCACGCTGACGGTCGAGATCGACCGCGAGCGTCGTGCCGCACGCCTGCGCATAATGGGGCCGTCCAGCCCGCCACCCGCCGACGAGGAAGGGATTCACGCCCAGGGTGCGGGCTTCTGGCTGCTCGCTCTGGCCCGCGACCTCGATGACGCCATGCTGCATTTGCGCCTCAACGAGACGGAGATCGGCACCTGGGTGCTGCAGAGCCAGGGCGACGCGGCCCTGGTTCATGCCTATGACGATCTGGTCGCCGGCGCCGGAACCTGGCTGTCCCACGAGATCGAGCTGTATTGGAAGCGCACCCTGAAGCGCCTCGACGTCAGCTCGCGCAGCCTGATCGCCCTGGTCGAGCCGGGCTCGTGCTTCGTCGGCACGCTGCTTGAGCTGGTGCTGGCAGCGGATCGCTCCTACATGCTGAACGGCACCTTCGAAGGCTCCAACCTGCCGGCTGCCACAATCGGGCTCTCGCTGACGAATTTCGGCTGCTATCCGATGGGCAATGACCTGACCCGGGTAAGATCGCGCTTCCTCGGCGTGCCCGGTCGCATCGATGAGCTGAAGGAAGTGCTCGGCGAGGCGCTCGACGCCGAGGCGGCCGACGCACTCGGCCTGGTGACTTTCACGCCCGACGACATCGACTGGGAGGACGAGGTGCGCCTCGCCATCGAGGAGCGCGCCGGCTTCTCGCCCGACGGGTTGATCGGCATGGAGGCCAGTTTGCGCTTCGCCGGTCCCGAGACGATGGAAACCAAGATCTTCGCCCGCCTGTCGGCGTGGCAGAACTGGATCTTCCAGCGCCCCAACGCCACCGGTCCGGAAGGCGCGCTGAAGCTTTACGGCACCGGCAAGCAGAGCAAGTTCGACCGCAAGCGGGCCTGAGGAGGCAACCATGGCCATCGACTACAGCCAGCTGATTCCCAACAACGTCGACCTGGCGAGCGACCGCCGCCTGCAGCGCGCGCTGGAGAACTGGCAGCCGCGCTTCCTCGACTGGTGGAAGGACATGGGGCCGGACGGCAGCAACGCCTTCGACGTCTACCTGCGCACCGCCATCTCGACCGACGCCAACGGCTGGGCCAATTTCGGCTACGTGAAGATGCCGGAGTATCGCTGGGGCATTTTCCTGGCCGAGCATGATCCCAACCGCGTGATCGCCTATGGCGACAACAAGGGCAAGCCGGCGTGGCAGGACGTGCCGGGCGAGCTGCGCTCGACCTTGCGCCGCCTGATCGTGACCCAGGGCGACACCGAGCCGGCGTCGGTCGAGCAGCAGCGCCTGCTCGGCAAGACCGCCCCCTCGCTCTACGACCTGCGCAACCTGTTCCAGGTCAATGTCGAGGAAGGCCGTCACCTGTGGGCGATGGTCTACCTGCTGCACGCCTATTTCGGCCGCGACGGCCGCGAGGAAGCCGAGGCGATGCTGGAGCGTCATTCGGGCGATCCCGACAAGCCGCGCATCCTCGGCGCCTTCAACGAGAAGACGCCGGACTGGCTGTCGTTCTTCATGTTCACCTACTTCACCGACCGCGACGGCAAGTACCAGCTCGCCTCGCTGGCCGAGTCGGGCTTCGACCCGCTGTCGCGCTCCTGCCGCTTCATGCTGACCGAGGAAGCGCATCACATGTTCGTGGGCGAGAGCGGCGTCGGCCGCATCATCCAGCGCACCTGCGAGCTGATGAAGGAGAGCAAGAGCGACGACGTGCGCGGGCTGGGCGGCATCGATCTCGCGACCATCCAGAAATACCTGAACTTCCACTACTCGGTGTCGCTCGACCTGTTCGGCCAGGAAGCGTCGACCAACGCCGCCAACTACTACACGATGGGCGTCAAGGGCCGCTTCCTCGAGACCCGCATCGACGACGACCACCTGCTGACCAACGCGACCTTCGAGATCGACAGCGTCGCGGATGGCCGTATCGTCAGGAAGACCGTGCCGGCGCTGCAGGCGCTGAACGAGCGGCTGCGCCAGGACTACATCGAGGATTGCGCGCGCGGCGTGGCGCGCTGGAACAAGATGATCGGGACGGCCGGCATCGACTTCGAGATGAGGCTGCCGCACCGCGCCTTCAACCGCCGCATCGGCGCCTTCGCCGGACTTCGTATCTCGCCCGACGGCAAGGTGCTGGGCGAGGCCGACTGGCAGGCCAACGAGGCCAAGTGGCTGCCGACCGACGAGGACCGCGCCTTCGTGATCTCGCTGATGGGCGGCGCCGTGGTCGAGCCCGGCAAGTACGCCAACTGGATCGCCCCGCCGGCCCGCGGCATCAACGGCCAGCCGACCGATTTCGAGTACGTGCGGTTCAACTGACGGTGGTAGCTCACAGCACTTTGCAGGATCGTAGTGCTGCCGATACAATCACCTCCCCCAAGGGAGGAAGGCCATGCCAATCACTGACATCGACCTGACCTCGCTCAGCATCGACGAGCGACTGCGCCTGATCGAGCGTCTTTGGGACAGCATCGAGCAGTCTGCCGCCGCCGGCAACAGCGAAGCGGCGAAGGTAGTTTCGACCTGGTCTGCCATGGACGAGGACTTCGTGGCAGGGCTGGAACGTGAGGCGGATGAAGCGGAGAAGGACCCGAACAGCACGACGTCCTGGAAGAGTCTCCTCGTCGAGCTGAAGCACAAGTACGGATGAGGCCAATCGTCCTGTCTCGTCGAGCGACGCGCGAATGGCGGCAGCTCGCCGATCGGCTCGCTGCCAACAATCCGGCGACACCGACGGAGCTTGCGGCGGATCTGTCGGCGACTTTCCAGGCAATCGCCATCTTCCCGCGGGGTTTGCCGCGCGTAGGGCGCGGCTTGCATCGTGCGGTCGTTCAGAAGTGGTCTCTTGGCATCTACTATCGTTTGTCGCGCCACAGGATAGTGGTCATCGCCATCATCGACCTGCGACGCGACCCGCTCGCTGTTCGTTCGCGCCTTCGTCTGCACGAGGACTCCGTCGACTTCAGTCCCCATCCCGTCTCAACCGCTCCCGTCGGTGGTGCAGCCGAAGGGTGCCGGGCTGCACCTACGAGTGCCAACGAGAGTGCCATGGTCTGCTGATGGCCGGCGGTATTTCCATTCATGTCTATGATGTCTCTCGCGGTGTGCCCGCAGCCGGGCTGAGGGTCGAGCTGAAGGGACCGGACGGCGGCACGCTCGCCGCGGGCGCCGTCGGCGCGACCGGCGCCTTCGATCACCCGACGGTGCGCGGCGAAGGGTTGCGCGAGATCGGCCTCTACGAAGTGCTATTCCACGTCGGCGCCTGGTATCGCGCCCAGGGCGTGGCGTTACCCAAGCCCGCCTTCCTCGAGATCGTGCCCTACGGCTTCGGCATCGCCGATCTCGCGCAGCACTATCACCTGCCGCTCAAGATGACGCCGTGGGGCTTTTCACTTTTCCGTGGTGGGGCGTAACCCCGGGCACGCCGATTGCTTCGCTCTCGGCATGGAACCGACGGGGGAAGGCATGATCGCACGCAGGACATTTCTCGGCTCGGCGGCCGCGCTGGCCTTCGCCGGCGGCGCCAGGGCGCAGCAGGCCTGGCCGTCCCGGCCGGTCAGGATCATCGTCACCTTCCCGCCCGGCGGCGCGTCCGATGCCGCCGCCCGCGTGATCTCGGGACCGCTGCAGGAAAAGCTCGGCCAGACCGTGATCGTCGACAACAAGCCGGGCGGCGGCACCACGATCGGCGCCAACTTCGTGCTGCAGGCCAAGGACGACTTTCACACCCTGATGCTGTCCAACAGCGCGCCGATCTCGATCGCGCCCTACCTGTTCGACAAGCCGCCCTACGATCCGCTGAAGGATTTCGTGCACGTGGCCTATATCGGCTCGGTGGCCAATGCCTTCGTCGTGCGGCCCGCCGTGCCGGCCAAGGACATGAAGGAGCTGATCGGCTGGATCAAGGCACAGGGCAAGACGGTGCCCTTCGGCTCGGGCGGCCAGGGCTCGATCGGCCACATCATCGGCGAGATGTTCAAGGCCGAGCTCGGCCTCGCCATGGAGCATATCGGCTACCGCGGCGCCGCGCCGATGTTCCAGGACATGATGGCGGGCCAGCTCGATTTCGCGGTCGTCACGCTCACCGAGGTGCTGCCGCTCGCCAGGGACGGCAAGCTGCGCATGCTCGCGCTCACCTCGACGCAGAGGGCACCATCGGCGCCCGACGTGCCGCTGGTCACCGAGCTCGGCTATCCCAAGCTGGTGGCCGAGAACTTCGTCGGCATCTCGGCGCCGGCCGGGTTCCCACCGGCGGCGCAGGCCAGGCTGCACAAGGCCGCCGCCGAGGTGCTGGCCGACCCGAAGATCGTCGAGCGGCTGGGCGAGCTGGGGTTCGTGACCAAGCCCATGTCGACGGCCGAGTTCACCGCCTTCGTCGCCGACCAGGTGCAAACCTTCCAGGCCCCCGTGAAGGCATCCGGCGCGAAGCTCTGAATCGGCCTGTCCCATTCCGGCCGCCGAATCGCGGTCCACGGGACCCGGCGCCGCCTTGCGGCTGTCGGAGACAGATGCCCCTCGTGACGACATCTCTGTCGTCCCGAGCGCCGCGAGGGACCCCCCGGTCATTGCGGCATCGAAGATCCCTCGCCAGCGACGCTGGAAGCGAGCGTCGACCTCGGGATGAACAGCGCTCCTGGAGTTTCTGTTTTGTGACAGGCGCTCGCGGTCCGACCTGCCACTCTTTTGACGTCCTGCCGCACCACGATCAGCCGCCGCAACGAGCAGGGACTCTCGACGATGGTGCTTGAACTGGCCGGCTCCGGCCCACGATCCGGCTCGTCGGCCGAAGCCGGGAGCCGCCGCAGCACCAACCCGGCGGGATGGCCGATCGCGCGCCTGCTGCCGGTCGTGCTGGTGAGCCTCGTCTTCGTCGCCATGGTGCCGGTGATCGGCATCGCCTACCTGGCCGCGCAGAGCAACTTCGAGGCCTCGTCACGCCAGCTCAACGAGGTCACGGTCGACCTGATCGACCAGCGCCTGCAGGCCCATGTCGGGCCGGTGCGCGACCAGCTGGCCTACATCAGCGAGGCGATCGCCCGGAGCGAGATCGACTTCGACGACCGCGAGCAGTGGCGAACCTTCGCCCTGGGCACGCTGGCCGCCGCGCCGCAGGCCGTGGGCTTCGTCGTCTTCCCGGTCGAGGGCGAGCCGATGCGGTTCACCCGCGCCGACCGCAGCGTGCGGCCGGAGCGGCGCGAGAACCTGCCCGTGCCGGAGGCCCTGTTCGACCGCGCCCGCACGATGGACGGACCGGGATGGGGCGAGCCGCAATGGTCCCGCGCGGTGGGCGAGCCGATCCTGCCGGTCATCGTGCCGATTCGCATGCGCGGCGAGTTTCGCGGCATCATCGGCGCGGCCATCGGCACGTCCGACCTGTCGCGCTTCCTGAAGAGCCTGGAGCTTGCCGGCGCACGCAAGCCGTTCATCCTGGCCGGCCGCGACAAGGTGCTGGCCCATCCGTGGCTGGGCAAGGAGCAGGGCAGCGCCGAGCAACGGGCGCGTGGCCGGTTCTCCAGTCTCGCCGAGGTCAACGACCCGGTGCTGGCCGCCATATGGGCGCCCGAGGCCAACGAGCTCGTCTGGCTTGGGCCGGGCAGCACGGTCTCGGGCCACTGGAACTGGGTAGGCGAGAGCAGCCACGGCTTCATCTTCCGCGAGATCGACACCTACAAGCCGGCCGCCCTCACGATCGGCTACCATATGGCAGGCCGCGAATCGGCATGGGCGCGCTGGATCGTGCGCGGGATCCTCATTGCCGGCGGCGTCCTCATGCTGCTGACGGCGATCATCGCGGTCTATGTCGGCCGGCGCCTGGCGCGGCCGATCCTGGCACTCGCCGACGCGGCACGCTCCGTCGAGAGGTTACAGCTCGACAAGGTGCCCGCCCTCGGCGGCAGCCGGGTCCGCGAGCTCGACCTCGCCAACCGCGCCTTCGAGCGCATGGCGCGCGGCCTGCGGCTGGCCGCCACCTACCTGCCGCGCGCGCTCGTCGACCGGCTGATCGCCCAGCAAGGCGCGCTGCCGGCGAGCGAAGATCGCGCCATCACCATCCTGTTCTGCGATCTCGAGGGCTACAGCGCCTACGCGCGCGGCCGTCCGGCGACCGAGACCGCGACCTACCTCAACGATCTGCTGGCGCGGGTCGGTCCCGCCATCGAGGTATCCGGCGGCACCATCGACAAGTACATCGGCGACGGCCTGATGGCCTTCTGGGGCGCGCCCGACCCCGCCGCCGACCATGCGCGCGCAGCATGCCAGGGCGCCCTCGCCATCGCGCGCGAGGTCGAGGCGTTCAATCGCGGGCGCCGCGCCGCCGGGCTGCACGCCTGTCGCATGCGCGTCGGCCTGCACACCGGCACGGTGCTGGTCGGCAATGTCGGGTTTGCCGGACGCGTCGACTACACGGCGATCGGCGAGGCCGTGAACGTCGCCTCTCGCCTCGAGCAGTTCGGCCGCCGCGTGCCGCGACAGGGCGAGGTCACGATCGTTGCCAGCATGAGTTGCCGGACGGCGGCGCTGGACGGCTTCCTGTGGCAGCCGATCGAGGACGGGCCGCGCGATGTCGCGGCCGACGGCGCCCTCCCGCTGTCGCTGCTGCACGGGCGGGCTTGAAAGGCAGGGCATTCGCATATGGGCGCTCTCTCATTCTCCTCCCCAGCAAAGCTGGGGAGGTGTCGCCGCCTGCCCTGAGCGAAGCCGAAGGGTCTCCGGCGACGGAGGGGTCATGAGCAGCGGGACTGTGGCCCATGACCCCTCCGCCCCCGATTACGGGGGCACCTCCCCAGCTTCGCTGGGGAGGAGAACGAAAGGCGCGCCCATATGCGAATGCCCTGGCCGCGCACGCGCGATCCGGCGTAGTGAATTCTATTCTGCCACAACCGAGGCGAGCTGGAACTCGACCAGACGCGGAGATATAATTTGCCATGGACGTACAGGGATTCGATCCGAAGTCATTGAGCGTCGACGAACGCTTGGAGCTGATCGACAAGCTTCGAATGAGCATAGCCTTGGATGCCGTGCACGGCGACGAGCGCGCCAAGGAGGCGATCAACCTGGATCGTCCCCTGGCTCCGGATGTGTTGGCCGAGTTGCACCGCCGGGCCGAGGCACTCATGCGCAATCCTTCCAGCGGCATACCCTGGGAGCAGTTGCGCGAGGAACTGGCGAAGAAATACGGGTGAAGCTCCCTGTCTTCATCGACCGGATGGCGCGAGGTGAGCTCGATGAGCGACTTGCCCAGCTGTCTTCGGCAAGCCCAACGGCAGCCGGACAGCTGCGAAGCGACGTAGCCTCCCTGCTCGACCTCATCAGGGAGTTTCCGGAACTCTACGGACGTTACGACGCCAATCTGCGCCGCGCGGTTCTGCCCCGCTGGTCGCTCGGCATTTTCTACGAGCCTGACCCACTGGGGATATTCGTCGTGGCCTTTCTCGATCTCCGTCGCGATCCGGCTGCCATCGGGCGCCGGCTTGGTCTACATGAGGAAGCATCGAGCTTCATCTCGGGTCCAGCTATGGCTCTTCCTCCCGGCATCTCCTTCGACTCCGACCTTCGGGTGACATTGCCCGACCGCTTCAACGTCGCGGTGCCGTTCATCGACCGGCATATCGCCGAGGGCTGCGGCGCGAAGCCCGCAATCAGGACGGCGCAGGAAACCGTCACCTACGGCGAGCTGGCGGAGCGCGTGAACCGCGCCGGGAACGTGCTGCTGGCGGCGGGCCTGCAGCCCGGCGACCGGTTGCTGATGGTGGTCAAGGACTGCCCCGCCTTCTTCTATCTCTTCTGGGGAGCCATCAAGGCCGGCATCGTGCCGATCCCGCCCAACACCCTGCTGCGGGCGCCCGACTACGCCTACATGTTCGCGGATTCGGGCTGCCGGCTCGTGGTCTACTCGAGCGAGTTCGCCGGCGAGATCGAGCCGGCGCTGGTCCAGGCGCCCGTCGAGGCCCTGACGGTCGATGCCTTCCTGGCCGAGATGGCCAAGGCCTCGGCCGCGCTCGACGCCCGCCTCGCCAGCCCCGGCGACGACTGCTTCTGGCTCTACTCCTCCGGCTCGACCGGGCGTCCCAAGGGCGCCGTGCACCGGCAGCGCGACATGGTCGTGAGCAGCGAGCTCTACGGCGTGCGCGTCCTCGGCGTGAAAGATGGCGACGTTTCGTTTTCCGCCGCCAAGCTGTTCTTCGCCTATGGACTCGGCAACGGCATGACCTTCCCGCTGTGGACCGGCAGCACGGCGGTCCTCGACGATCGCCGCCCGACCCCGGACACGACCTTCGAGACGATCGAGCGGTTCAGGCCTACCCTCTACTATGGCGTGCCGGCGCTCTATGCCGCCCAGCTGGCGGCACTCGAGAAAGGCGGCCGCGACCTGTCGTCGGTGCGGGCCTGCGTGTCCGCGGGCGAGGCGTTGCCGGCCGAGATCTTCCGGCGCTGGAAAGAGCGGACGGGCACCATCATCCTCGACGGCATCGGCTCGACCGAGGCGCTGCACATCTTCATCGGCAACCGCCTCGACGACCACAAGCCGGGCACCAGCGGCCGGCCGGTGCCGGGCTACGACGTGCGCATCCTCGACGAGGCCGGCAAGCCGGTGCCGGCGGGCGGGAGCGGCCGGCTGTGGATCCGCGGCGAGTCGACGGCCGGGTACTACTGGAACAAGCCGGAGAAGACCGCCGAGACCATGGTCGACGGCTGGCTCGACACCGGCGACACCTACCGGCAGGACGACGAGGGCTATCTCATCTACGACGGCCGCAGCGACGACATGCTCAAGGTCGGCGGCATCTGGTGCTCGCCGGTCGAGATCGAGGGCTGCCTGATCGGCCACGGCGCCGTCCTCGAGGCCGCCATCGTCGGCCACCCCGACGAGCACGCGCTGATCAAGCCCAAGGCCTTCGTGGTCCTGAAACAGGGAGGTGACGGCGGCCCGGCCCTGACGGAGGAGCTGATGACGCTCTGCCGCAAGACCCTGGCGCCCTACAAGTATCCCCGCTGGGTGGAGTATGTGGCAGAGCTGCCCAAGACGGCGACCGGCAAGATCCAGCGCTTCAAGCTGCGCGCGTAGGCTCCAAGCCGATTGCAGCACGTTCACGTGGGCCCCAGATACCGTCATCCCGAGAAAGGCGCTTGCGAAGCAAGCGCCGTCAGCCACCCGATCGGGCGCTGCCTGCAGCGCCTTGGTGGCGCAGTCGAGGGGCCTTTCTTCCTTATGCTGCAACAAGCGAGGTCCCTCCACGACGCCTCCCTTCGGCTGCGCTCAGGGCAGGCGCGGGGCTCGGCTCCGGGCGGGATGACGGCTCCTTGCGAATGCGAATGCCCTCGGCTCGACCGGGATTCGGTGGTGGGTTGCCCATTGTTGCCGCCGGGATATTCGGCTGTTATAGCGCCCGATCAGGGACGGGGATCAGGAAAGGGAGGCGACCAATGACCTACAGATTGTTTGGGGCCGCAACAATCGCGGCACTGGCTTTCGGCCTGCAGCCAGCCATGGCCCAGGCGCCGATCAAGATCGGCTTCATCAGCACCTTTTCCGGCCCGCAGGCGGCGATCGGCGAGGACATGCGCCGGTCGGTCGAGCTGGCCAAGGAGCATCTCGGCGGCAAGATGGCCGGCCGGGCATTCGAGATCATCTACGAGGACGACCAGTTCAAGCCCGATGTCGGCAAGCAGCGGTCGGAGAAGCTCGTCCAGCAGGACAAGGTGAACTTCGTCGCCGGCTACATCTGGTCGAACGTGCTCCTGGCCTCGCTCAAGACCGTGACCGACGAGGGCGACACGATCCTGATCTCGAGCAATGCCGGGCCGTCGCAGATCGCCGGCGAGCTGTGCAACAAGAACTTCTTCTCGACCTCGTGGCAGAACGACCAGACGCCGATGGCGATGGGTGCCTATCTGCAGGGCAAGGCCGTCAAGAGCCTCTACCTGATGGCCGGCAACTACGCCGCCGGCAAGGACATGCTCGCGGGCGTCAAGCGCACCTTCAAAGGGCAGATCATCGGCGAGGACCTCACCAAGTGGCCCGACCAGCTCGACTTCTCCGCCGAGCTCGCCAAGATCCGCGCCGCCAAGCCGGATGGCATCTTCATCTTCTATCCCGGCGCGCACGGCGTTCAGTTCCTGACGCAGTACGCCCAGGCCGGCCTCAAGGGGCAGATCCCGCTCTATCAGGTGTTCTCGATCGACGCGATCACCCTGCCGCAGCAGAAGGAGCTGGCGCTCGGCACCATGGGTGCCCAGGAGTGGGTCAACGACCTGCCCAACGACCAGAACAAGCGCTTCGTCGCCGACTTCAGGAAGAAGCACGGCGTCTTCCCGTCCTTCTACGGCGCCCAGAGCTACGATTCGATCATGCTCATCGCCTCGGCCGCCGAGGCCCTCAAGGGCGACCTGTCGAGCAAGGACAAGGTCCGCGCCGAGCTGAAGAAGGCCAACTTCAAGTCGCTGCGCGGCGACTTCAAGTACAACACCAACCAGTTCCCGATCCAGAATTTCTACATCCAGGAAGCGGTCAAGGATGCCGAGGGCACCATGACGCTGAAGACCGTCGCCACGGCGGTGAAGGACGCCAAGGATCCCTACTACGAGAAGTGCCCGATGAAGTGAGAGCCCCGGGCTGACGACGGCGGGAGCGCGACGAGCGCTCCCGTTTCGTTTGCAGGGGAATGCAGGGGTGTGACGGGGGATGGACTATCTGCTGCTCCAGGTGCTGAACGGCGTGCAGCTCGGACTGCTGATGTTCCTGCTCGCCGCCGGCCTGACGCTGACCTTCGGCATCATGGACCTGGTCAACCTGGCGCACGGCTCGCTCTACATGATGGGCGCCTACATCGCCTGGACGTTCGTCGGCTGGACCGACTCGTTCGTGCTCGGCGCCCTGCTCGCCCTGCCGGCGACCTTCCTGCTGGGCGTCGTCGTCGAGATGGTCGTCGCCCGACGGCTTTATGCCCGTGACCATCTCGATCAGGTGCTGGCGACCTTCGGCCTGATCCTGTTCTTCAACGAGCTGGTCCGCGTGATCTGGGGTCCCGCCGGCAAGAGCCTGGCCGTCCCCGCCTTCCTCAATCGCACGGTCGAGATCCTGCCGGGCGTGCCCTACCCCGCCTATCGCTTCGCCATCATCGTGGTCGGCGCCGTCGTGGCGGTGCTGCTGGCCTGGCTGGTCGCCCGGACGCGGCTCGGCATGCTGATCCGTGCCGGCGCCTCCAACCGGCGCATGATCGGCGCACTTGGCGTCGACATCGAGCTGCTGTTCACCCTGGTGTTCGGCCTCGGCGCGGTGTTCGCCGGCCTGGCCGGCCTGATGGCCGCGCCGATCACCTCGGTGAAGATCGGCATGGGCGACGACATCCTGATCCTGGCCTTCGTCATCATCGTCATCGGCGGCATCGGCTCGATCAAGGGCGCCTTCGTCGCCGCCATGTTGGTCGGACAGATCGACATTGTCGGCCGCGCCTTCCTGCCCGACTTCCTCAAGACCTTCCTCAGCTCCGCGGCCGCCTCGAGCGCCGCCCCGGCAATATCCCAGGTGCTCGTCTACGTCGTCATGGCGGGCGTCCTTGTATGGCGCCCGACCGGCCTGTTCGGGCAGCGGGCGTGATGGCACAGCGAATCCGAATGAAACATGCCCCTGAGGCTTGGCTGCACCAGCAAAGGCCTCGTCCTGAGGAGCGCCCGCAGGGCGTGTCTCGAAGGATGGGCAGCAAGCACCGCGTCTGCAGCCCATCCTTCGAGACGCCGCGCTGCGCGCGGCTCCTCAGGATGAGGTTGTTCTCGGTCCTCCCAGGCAGATGACCGACCTCGTCGCCGCTCTTCGCACGACGCGCGGGATCGTCACTCTCGTGCTGCTGGTGCTGCTCGCCGTCCTGCCGCTGCTCACGCAGGCCTTCGACCAGCGCTACCTGCTGTCGATCGGCACGCGCGTGCTGATCTGGGCGATCGCCGCCGTCAGCCTCAACCTGATCCTGGGTTACGGCGGCATGGTGAGCTTCGGCCACGCGGTGTTCTTCGGCACCGGCGGCTATGCCGTCGGCATCCTGGCGCATCACGGCATCGCCAGCGGCTGGATCCAGTGGCCGGTCGCGATTGCCGCGTCGGCGCTGTGGGCGCTCGTGGTCGGCGCACTGTCGCTGCGCACCCGCGGCCTCTATTTCATCATGATCACCCTGGCCTTCGCCCAGCTGCTCTACTATGTCGGGGTCGGCCTCGAGGCCTATGGCGCCGACGACGGGCTCAACATCGGCCGCAGCCGCTTCGCCGGCCTGATCGATCTGCGCGACAAGGCCTCGTTCTACTGGCTGTGCCTCGCCCTGCTGTGCGCCACCCTGTGGTTCTGCAGCCGCTTCGCCAACTCGCGTTTCGGGCTGGTGATCCGCGGCGCCAAGTCGAACGAGCTGCGCATGGCGGCGCTCGGTTTCCCGGTATTCCGCTATCGCCTCGCCGCCTTCACGATTTCCGGCGCCTTTGGCGGCCTGTCCGGCATCCTGATGGCCAACGAGGGCGCCTACATCTCGCCGGCCATGATGTCCTGGGTGAAATCGGGCGACCTGATCGTCATCGTCGTGCTGGGCGGCATGGGCACGCTGTTCGGCCCGCTCTACGGCACCATCGCCTTCTTCCTGCTGGAGGAGTCGCTGAAGCCGCTGCTCGACCTCCTGCGCAAGGGCTGGGGCGAGTACTGGCAGATCGTCTTCGGGCCGATGCTGGTGCTGATTGCCCTCTATGCCCGCGGCGGCATCGATTCGCTGATGGGGCGCAGCCGTGGCTGAGCCGCTGCTCTCGACCGATCGCCTGATCAAGCGCTTCGGCGGCCTGGTCGCCACCGACACGGTCTCGATCGACGTCCGGCCCGGCGAGATCCACGCGCTGATCGGCCCCAACGGCGCCGGCAAGACCACCCTGGTCAGCCAGCTCACCGGCTACCTGCGGCCCGACTCGGGAACCATCCGCTTCGCCGGCCGCGACATCACGCGCCTGCCGATGCATGCCCGCGTGCGCCTGGGCCTCGCGCGCTCGTTCCAGATCACCTCGGTGCTGCGCGAGTTCACCGCCCTCGACAACGTGGCGCTGGCGGTCCAGGCACATGCCGGCCATTCCTTCCGCTTCCTGGCCGACGCGCGCCGCGACGAAAGCCTGCTCGGGCCGGCGCGGCAGGGCCTGGCCGACGTCGGGCTCGCGGCGCGTGCCGACACGCCGGCCGCCATCCTGAGCCACGGCGAGCAGCGCCAGCTCGAGATCGCGATGGCGCTCGCCGGCGACCCGCGCCTCCTCCTTCTCGACGAGCCGATGGCCGGCATGGGCGCCGAGGAATCGCAGCGCATGATCGGCTTCCTGCGCGACCTCAAGAGCAAGCGGGCCATGCTGCTGATCGAGCACGATATGGACGCGGTGTTCCAGCTCGCCGACCGCATCACCGTGCTGGTCTACGGCAGGGCGATCGCCAGCGGCACGCCGGCCGAGATCCGCGCCGACCCGGACGTGCGCCAAGCCTACCTCGGCGAGGAGGCGGCGTGATGCTGCGGGTGAAGGAGCTGGTCGCCTTCTACGGCGCGAGCCAGGCCCTGTTCGGCATGGAGCTCGCCGTCGACGCCGGCGAGGTCGTGACCCTGATGGGCCGCAACGGCATGGGCAAGACCACGACAGTGAGCTCGGTCATGGGCCTGCTGACGACACGCAGCGGGTCGGTGGAGTTCGAGGGCACCCGCGTCGATGCCCTGCCCGCCTTCCGCATCGCCAGGCTCGGCCTCGGGCTGGTGCCCGAAGGCCGCCAGATCTTTCCCAACCTGTCGGTGCGCGAGAATCTGGTGGCAGCGGCGGCCAACCGGAACGCGCGGCAAAACCCCTGGACGCTGGCCCGGGTCTTCGACTTCTTCCCGCGCCTCGGCGAGCGACAACGCAACATGGGCAACCAGCTGTCCGGCGGCGAGCAGCAGATGCTGGCGATCGGGCGGGCCCTGATGACCAACCCCAAGCTCCTGATCCTCGACGAGGCGACCGAGGGGCTGGCGCCGCTGATCCGCCAGGAAATCTGGGGCTGCCTCGACCGCCTCAAGCGCGAGGGCCAGGCCATCCTGGTGATCGACAAGAACGTGGCGGCGCTGGTCGGGCTGGCCGACCGCCACTACATCGTCGAGAAAGGCCGCGTCGTTTGGACCGGCACATCGGCAGCCCTCGCCCACGACAGCGCGTTGCAGCACCGATATCTTGGCGTCTGATACTCGGGAGTGGCCGATGCGTCTTTCCGTCCTCGTCTCCGCCCTTGCCCTGATGGCAGCGCCCGCGTTCGGCCAGGGCAAGGTCAACGTCTACAACTGGTCCGACTACATCGCCGAGGACCAGCTCAAGATCTTCGAGAAGGACACCGGCATCAAGGTCAACTACACGACCTACGATTCCAACGAGCTCCTCGACGCCAAGCTGCGGGCCGGCCGCTCGGGCTACGACGTCGTGGTGCCGACCGCCTCGCCGTTCTTCGTGCGCCAGCTCGCGGCCGGGCTGTTCCTGCCGATCGACAAGGCCAAATTGAAGAACTGGGGCAATCTCGATCCCGAGATCATGGCGGCGCTGGCCAGGTACGATCCCGGCAACGCCCATGCCGTTCCCTGGATGTGGGGTACCACCGGCATCGGCTACAACGTCGGCGAGATAAGGAAGCGCATGCCCGATGCGCCGGTCGACTCGCTCGAGATCCTGTTCGACCCCGCGATCGTCGCGAAGTTCAAGGATTGCGGCGTGATGATGCTCGACAGCGCGACCGACGTGCTGCCGGCGGCGCTCAACTATCTCGGCCTCGATCCCGATTCCAAGAAGCCCGAGGATCTCGCCAGGGCGGCCGAGGTCGTGAAGGCGGTGCGCCCGTTCGTCCGCAAGTTCCATTCGTCGGAGTACATCAACGCGCTGGCCGGCGGCAGCGTCTGCCTGGTGCTGGGCTTCTCCGGCGACATCTTCCAGGCGCGCGACCGGGCGGCAAAAGCGAAGGACAAGCAGGAGATCGCCTACGCCATTCCCAAGGAAGGCTCGCTCCTGTGGATCGACGTGGCCGCCATCCCCAAGGACGCGCCCGACCCGAACGAGGCCCTGCGCTTCCTCGACTTCATGCTCGAGCCGAAGGTCGCGGCGGCCTCGAGCGAGCTCACCGGCTACGCCAACGCCAACACGGCGGCGACGGCGCTGATGCCCAAGGACATCTCCGGGAACCCGCTGATCTATCCGCCGGCCTCGGTAAGGGCGCGCTTCTACACTATCACCGCCGGCACCGCCGAGCAGGTGCGCGAGCGCACGCGGCTGTGGACCACGATCAAGACGGGTCGTTAGGTTGGCCCAACCGATCGTCCGGATCGAGGGCGTCGCCAAGCGCTTCGGTACGATCACCGCCGTCGCCGGGATCGACCTCGACATCGCGCGCGGCGAGCTGTTCGCCCTGCTGGGCGGCTCGGGTTGCGGCAAGACCACCCTGCTGCGCGTGCTGGCCGGCTTCGAGACGCCCGACAGCGGCCGCGTCTGGATCGACGGGCAGGACATGACTGGCGTGCCGCCGCATCGCCGGCCGGTCAATATGATGTTCCAGTCCTACGCCCTGTTCCCGCACATGGACGTGGCCGCGAACGTCGGTTACGGCCTGCGCCGCGAGGGGCTGCCGAAGCCCGAGATCGCGACCCGCGTCGCCGAGGCGCTGGCACTGGTGCAGCTCTCCGATCTCGCAACGCGCCGGCCGGCGCAGCTGTCGGGAGGCCAGCGTCAGCGAGTCGCCCTGGCACGCGCGCTGGTCAAGCGCCCCAAGCTCCTGCTGCTCGACGAGCCGCTCGCCGCGCTCGATCGCAAGCTGCGCGAAGGCACGCGCTTCGAGCTGGTGCGCCTGCAGGAGAAGCTCGGCCTCACCTTCGTCATGGTGACGCACGACCAGGAAGAGGCGATGTCGATGGCGAGCCGGCTGGCGGTGATGCACCTCGGCCGGATCGCCCAGGTCGGCACGCCGCACGACGTCTACGAGCGGCCATCGACGCGCTTCGTCGCGGATTTCATCGGCATCGCCAACATCCTGCCGCTGGCCGACGGCCGCCGCTGGCTCGCGCTGCGGCCGGAGAAGATCCAGCTCTCCCTCGATCGGCCGCCGACGGCGCATGCCGTGGCCGGCAGGATCATCGACATCGCCTACGAGGGCGACCGCTCGCTCTACCGGGTCGCCACCCGCGACGACGCCGTCCTGCTGGTGTCCGCGACCAATGCCGGCCGCTCGACTGCCCTGCTGCAGCGCGAGCAGGAGGTGTGGCTGGGCTGGGCCGCCGATGCCGGCCATGAGCTGGAGGCGTAGTTTCATGCGCTTCTGGACCGCGAGCGCATGAGCGCCATTGGCATGGCGCAACTCAGCCCGACGCCTCGGCCATCACCTCCCGAACCACGGTCGTCAGCAATCCCTCGGGATCGGCGAGGCTCTCGACCGCGGCGAAATGATTGGCGCCGGGCTGGTCGACGAAGCGACCCGGCAGGCCGGCCTGCCGCCAGGCGGCAAGGTAGTCGCGGCTCTGGCGGATGAACTCAGCCGGCTCGGCGCTGCCGCACGAGACGACCAGCGGCGGCGCCTTGGCGGGCAGATGGAAAAGCGGGCTCTGGCGCTCGATCGTGTCGGCGGTGAGCTGGAGCTTGGGTTGTAGCCAGCTGTGACGCAGCGGCCGGAGATCGAAGACGCCGCTCACCGCGAGCGCTCCCTTCACCACGTCGGCCGGCAGCGCGTACTGGCCCGGCCAATCTGTGGCCAGCAGCATGCCGACCTGCTGGGCACCCGCCGAATGCCCGGCGATGAAGATGCGCTCCCGGTCGATCGCGAGATCGCCGGCGTTGTGCCGCAGCCAGGCGACGGCGGCGCGGCTCTGGCGGGTGATCTCGTCGATCGTCACGGCCGGGCAGAGGGCGTAGTCGGTCACTGCGACGGCGATTCCATGCGCCGCAGGGCCAGCTGCCAGCACGCTGAAATCGCTTGCTGCACCCAGCCGCCAGTAGCCGCCATGGACGAACACCAGGACAGGCGCGCCGGGACGCCCCGGAAAGAAGTCGAGGCTTTCCGCGCGGGTCGGCCCGTACTTCAAGCCGAGCCGGCAGGGCAGCTCCGCGCGGACACGGGCACTCCCGGCCGCGAAGTGCCGCATGATGCCGGGCAGATCGAGGCCGATATCGGTGCGATAGTTGGCATCGATCTCCTCCTGGCTCCGAAAGTCGCGGTAGAGATTCACTTGCTCTCCGTGCACGAGTGGGCAGCGCACGCGATGCTCCGACGGAAATTCGCATCCCGCAAGCGCCGCGTCCCACGTCGCTCTCACCCGGCGCGAATCCGCGTCTGGCTCCTCCCCAGACGCTGCTGCGGAGTGGACGCATCCAAGCTGACACTCCTGTTTGCAGATCGGGATGGAGGTCGATCGCTCGTGGGGTCCTCTCCGCCTGTCAAGACATGACCCGTGCTCGATGCCTGCGTGTGTCGCCCATGACCCCTCCGCCCCCTGCGGGGGCACCTCCCCAACCCAGGCGTTGGGGAGGGGACATGAGTTACGCCTCATTCTCCCTCCCTGCGCGAAGCGCGGGGAGGTGCCCCCGCAGGGGGCGGAGGGGTCATGAGCCAAGGGTCTCGGGATGAGTCGCCGATCAGTGTCGTTACTATGACGAGTGTTCTGGCAGCGCATGTGTTTCTCTCGACCCCTCCGCCCCCTCCGGGGGCACCTCCCCGCGCTTCGCGCAGGGAGGACAACGAATGAGAGTTTGCGCGCCCGCAAGGGGCGCGCGAACTCTCATTCGTTGTGTCCACCCCGTAGCAGCAGAGCTGGCGAGGAGAAGGGAGATGCGAATGCCTCCTGAAGCAGGTGGAATTTGGAATGGGCGATCCCAGGGGTCCAAGAGCATCCCCGTAGCGCCCCCGCCGTCACTGCTGCTAGACACACGCGCAGACCCATGCGCTTCGTCATCGCCCTGCCCTACGCTTGGCTGGCCGTCTTCTTCCTGCTGCCGTTCGCGCTGGTCCTGGGGATTGCGCTCGGCACCAACGATCCGGATTCCGCGCCGCCGGTCGCGCTGGGCTTCAGCCTGAAGAATTTCGCGCTGCTCTTCACCGACGATCTCTACCTCGCGGCCTGGCTGTCGTCGCTGCGCATCGCCGCCACCGCGACGGCGATCACCTTGCTGCTCGGCTATCCGATGGCCTATGCCATCGCCCGCGCCGCGCCGCGGCGGCGGCCGCTGCTGCTGATGCTGGTGGTGCTGCCGTTCTGGACCTCGTTCCTGATCCGCATCTATGCCTGGATGGGCCTGCTCGCCACCAATGGCCCGCTCGACCACATCCTGCAATGGACCGGCCTGACGGGCGGGCAAGCGACGATCCTCGGCACCGAGTGGGCAGTGCAGATCGGCATCGTCTATGCCTACCTGCCCTTCATGGTGCTGCCGCTCTATGCGGCGCTCGAGAAGCTCGATCCCGGCCTGCTCGAGGCGGCGGCCGACCTGGGGGCGCGGCCGATCCAGGCGTTCCTCACCATCACCCTGCCGTTGTCCCTGCCCGGCATCGTCGCCGGCTGCCTGCTGGTGTTCATCCCGGCGGTCGGCGAGTTCGTGATCCCCGACCTGCTGGGTGGCACCGAGACGCTGATGATCGGCAAGGTCCTGTGGGACGAGTTCTTCACCAACTCGGATTGGCCGCTCGCCTCGGCGGTGGCGATCTGCCTGCTGGTGCTGCTGGTCGGCCCGATCACGCTGTTCCAGCGCCAGCAGGCGAAGAGCCTGGAGCGCCGTCCATGACGCGGCGCCCCGGCTTCGCCCTCGGCGTGCTGGCGTTCGGCTACGCATTCCTCTACCTGCCGATCGGCGTGGTGATTCTCTATTCGTTCAACGAGTCGCGCCTGGTCACGGTGTGGGGCGGCTTCTCGCTCAAATGGTGGGGCACGCTGCTCGCCAACGAGGCGATGCTGTCGGCCGCCTGGCTGTCGCTCAGGATCGCCCTGGCGAGCGCCACGGCGGCGGCGCTGATCGGCCTCGCCGCCGGCTATGTGCTGGCGCGCGCCCCGCGCTTTCCCGGGCGCACCCTGTTCGGCAGCCTGGTCATCGGCCCCATGGTCATGCCCGAGGTGGTGATGGGCATCTCCATGCTGCTGCTGTTCGTCGGCAGCGATCGGCTGCTCGGCGGGCCCGAGCGCGGCTTCCTCACCATCGCCATCGCCCACACCACCTTCTCGATCGCCTTCGTCGCCATCGTCGTGCAGGCGCGCCTCGCCGACTTCGACCGCTCGCTCGAGGAGGCGGCGACGGATCTCGGCGCCACGCCCTGGGTCACCTTCCTCACCGTGACCCTGCCGCTGATCGCGCCGGCAGTCGGCTCCGGCTGGCTGCTCGCCTTCACCCTGTCGCTCGACGACCTGATCCTGACCCAGTTCGTGGCCGGCGCGCAGTCGCAGACCCTGCCGATGCGCGTCTATTCCAGCGTTCGCCTCGGCGTCGATCCGCAGATCAACGTCCTGGCCACCATCATCGTCGTCCTGGCGGCGAGCCTGCTCGCCGTATCGGGCTGGCTGACGCGGCGCAAGGCTTAGGCTAAGACTCCTGGCAAAAGGGAGGCCACCATGCAAAGCGCGGGAACCAGCGACACGTCGAGGCGTAGCGTGCTGATGGGCGTGGGGATCGCGACTGTCGGGGCCGCGCTGCCGCCGGCCGGCGCCGCGCTCGCGCAGGGCACGCAGGCCGCCAAAGGCCCCAAGCTGCTCGAGATGGAGGGCAAGGCCAGGCTCGCCGTGCTGGGCGACCGGCCGCTGGTCGCCGAGACCCAGGCCGAGCTGATGGACGACGACGTCACGCCGACCGACAAGCTGTTCGTGCGCAACAACGGCCAGGTGCCGGAGCTCACCAGCGATCCCAAGGCGTGGAAAATCAAGGTCGATGGCGAGGTCAACACGCCGATCGAGATCGCGCTCGGCGAGCTGATGAGCCGGTTCCCCAACGTCACCTACCAGCTGATGCTGGAGTGCGGCGGCAACGGCCGCTCCTTCTTCACGCCCGAGGCGCGAGGCAACCAGTGGACCAACGGCGGCGCAGGCTGCCCGCAATGGACCGGCGTGCGCCTGGCCGACGTCCTGAAGGCGGCCGGCCTCAAATCCTCGGCGGTCTATACCGGGCACTACGGCACCGACCCGACGCTCGCCGGCGAGACGAGCAAGCCCACCCTCTCGCGCGGCATGCCGATCGCCAAGGCGATGGAGGAGCACACGCTGATCGCCTTCAGGATCAACGGCAAGGACCTGCCGCTGATCCACGGCGCGCCGGTGCGCCTGGTCGTCCCCGGCTGGGCCGGATCGCTCTCCACGAAGTGGCTGTCGCGCATCTGGGTACGCGACAAGGAGCATGACGGCCCGGGCATGGGCGGCTTCTCCTATCGCACGCCCAGGAAGCCGATCGTGCCGGGCAGCAAGGGCGACGAGAAGGACATGGCGATCCTGGAATCGATGCCGGTGCGCTCGGTCATCACCTTCCCGGCCGACGGCACCCGGCTCGCCGCCGGCACGCGCAAGCTCGACCTGCGCGGCCATGCCTGGGCGGGCGACTGGGACATCAAGACGGTCGACGTCTCGATCGACTACGGCGTCACCTGGAAGAGCACCAAGGTCAATCCGCCGGCCAACAAGTTCGCCTGGCAGCGCTTCGCCGGCTCGGTCGACCTGCCGAGTTCCGGCTACTACGAGGTGTGGGCCAAGGCGACCGACAGCAACGGCGTGACCCAGCCCTTCGCCGCCGCCAACTGGAACCCGCAGGGCTACGGCGCCAATCCGCTCAATCGCATCCGAATCCTCGTCGAGTCTTGAGCCAGCTCACGGTCACGCCGGTCGTCGTCATCACCCTGACGGCGACCTTCCTGTTGCTGGCGCTCGACCGTTCGGGCGAGCTGGGCCGCCGGCAGCCGCCGTACGCGCCGCCGGCCAGGCCGGCAGCGATGGCGCCTGCACCCGCCGTGGTCGACAGCGAGAAGGGCAAGCCGCCGCCGCACAACGACACGCTGGAGGATCTCCCCGAGGGCAAAGGCCGGGAGGTCACATTCTATGCCTGCACGGCCTGCCATGGCGTGGCGCTGATCAAGGCGCAGGGCCTGACCCGCGATCTCTGGGATTCGACCTTCGACCTGATGCTGGAGAAGCACCGCATGCCACCGGTCGAGGCGGCCGAGCGCGCGGAGATCCTCGACTATCTGAGCGAGCAGTTCCCGCCGCGCCGGCGTGGCCGCGGCGGCGACAATCCGTTCCTCAAGTAATGGCATTTCGTCAGATCGATTTCGCCCACTTCTCCGACCAGAGGTGCAGGGGCAGGAAGAGCTGCAGCAGCTCCCTGCCGAGAGGCGTGAGACGATAGCCGGTCGCCTCGTCGAGCTCGACGAGCTTTGCCTCCCGCAGCTCGGCGAGCCGCGTGTTGACGATGGTCGGGCTGGCACCGATCAGGTCCTGCAGCTCGCGAAAGCGCCGCGACCCCTCGCGCAGCTCCCACACGATGCGCAGGGTCCAGCGCCGGCCCAGCAGATCGAGCAGCACCATGATCGGCCGGCCGGTCCGCGAGCCGCGAACGCGCTTCACCATCCATTTCACTCCATCACTACAATTTGTGTAGCGTCGATCGATCCCATACGCTACTGAAATTGTAGCATACACTCAGGAACCCGACCATGGCCCGCATCGCCCCCGCCGAACCGCCGTATGAACCGTCGATCGCCGCCGAGCTGGCGCGCATCATGCCGACCGGCGTGCCGCCACTGGTGCTCTTCCGCACGCTGGCGAGAAGCCCGCGCGTGTTCGGCAAGATGTTCGCCGGCGGCCTGCTCGACAAAGGCCCGCTCAGCCTGCGCCAGCGCGAGATCGTGATCCATCGCACGACGGCCCGGCTCGGCTGTGAATACGAATGGGGTGTGCATGTCGCCTTCTTCGCCGAGAGGGTCGGCCTCACACCCGACCATGTCGCGGCGACGGTGGACGGACCGAGCGACGCCGTCTGCTGGGCGCCAGACGAGCAGGCGCTGCTTGCCGCGGTCGACGATCTGATCGAGCAGCGCGCAATCTCGGCGGCCTCATGGAGCATGCTCAAGGCACACTTCGACGACGCCCAGCTCCTCGAGGCAATCGCGCTGATCGGCTACTACCATACGATCAGCTTCCTGTGTGTCGGGCTGGCGTTGCCGCTGGAGAGCTACGCCGCGCGGTTTCCGGTGGACCAGACAGGAGAGGAGAAAGGTCCCTCGGCCCAAGGCTCCTCAAGTCAACTCGCAAAGGGACCTCACCCTGAGGAGGCCGCATAGCGGCCGTCTCGAAGGGTGGCAACACGGAAGGTTGTGCAAAGCGCCTTGCTTCACGATCCCCTGGGCAGCCATCCTTCGAGACGGCCGCTATGCGGCCTCCTCAGGATGAGGTCCCTGCTCGCCACGCTTTCAATGTCAGCGGAATGGCCCGAGGTCTCCTACAGCCCTGCTAATTCGGCCGCCGGTTCGCCTGGACCAGCCGGTAGACACCCTCGATGTTGAGCTGGCCCATCTGCTCGTAACCACCCCAGTCCTTGTACCTGGAAAGATCGACGCTCTTCTTGGTTTCCTCGAGCGACTTGCCGGCGCGTGCCGCGGCGAGCACCTGGCCCCGCAGATCCTCCAGGTAGTTGCGGAAGGCCGTCACGTTGGCCTTGTTGCCGAGCGCACCGTGACCAGGCGCCAGGATGTCGAATTCCATGCCCTCGACCTTGCGCAGCGACTCGATCCACTCGTCGAGATAGGCGTCGGGGAAATCGCGGAACGCCATCGCGTTCACCGGAATGAAATCGACGGCGAACACGATCTTCTCCCTGGGAAAGCGCATCACCAGCGAGTTGTTGGAGTGATTGCGCCCGACCCAGCTCAGCTCCAGCACCGTGCCGCCGAGCTGGATCGTGGCCTGATCGGTAAAGGTCACCTGCGGCACTGCGGTCGGCCGCTTCTCGCCGATGATCGCCTCCTTGGCATTGGCATGCGCCACCACCGTCGCGCTGTCGGCCCACACCTCGCCGCCCGCGATGTGATCGGCGTGGTCGTGGCTGTAGACCACGAACTTGATCGGCTTGTCGGGCCAGCGCTTCTTCAGCTCGTCCTTGAGCCAGGTCGCCGCCGCGGCATTGATCGGATCGGTGGCAATGATGCCGGCCGGCGTCACGGCGAACACCGAGTAATGGAAGTTGTTGCGGAAGCGATAGACCTCGCCCGCGATCTTGGTGATCTCGCGCACCGGGTTCTGGGCCGACGGCGTCACCGGAGCCTGGGCCTGGGCCGCGCCAGGCAACGCCAGGGCCAACGCGGCGATGGCGATCCACACAATCAGTCTCATGGAAGTCTCCCCCTGCGAACTGCTGGAAGCCTGACGGCGGTCGCGAGCGGGTGCGACTAACTTTTTCGTGTGGTTGGCGCCGTGAGTCGCTCGGGAGCGAACGGCGCGCGCAAGGAGTCGCAGTAGCCCGGCATCACGTCCTCGGCCACCATGCGGCCGATGCTGGGGCGAAGATCGGTATGGGCCGGCATCAGCGGCCCGGGCGCTCGAGCAGCCGGTCGAGGGCGACCACGATCAGGCCGAAGCACAGCCCCCAGAAGGCCGAGCCGACGCCGAGCAGCGTCACGCCGGACGCGGTGACGGCGAGCGTGCCGGCGGCGGCGAAGCGATCGCGATCGCTGGCGAGTGCCGTGCCCATCGCGCCCGCCATCGACCCCAGCAGCGCAGTGCCGGCGACGGTGGCCAGCAGCGCCGGTGGCAGGGCGGCGAACAGCCCGACCAGCGAGGCGCCGAACAGGCCGATGAGCGCCCACCACAAGGCGTAGAGGGGCCCCGTCTTCCAGCGCTGCGCCGGATCCGGGTGGGCGTCGGGCCCGGTGCACAGCGCCGCGGAAATGGCCGCCAGGTTGGAGGTGTGCGCGCCGACGAACGCCGTCGCGAGCGACAGCCCGCCGGTGACGGCGAGCACGGGCTGGGTCGGCGGATGGTATCCAGAGGCGCGCAGAACGGCGAAGCCCGGCAGGTTCTGCGACGCCATGGTCACGAGATAGAGCGGCACGCCGAGCCCGATCAGGGTCGCGACATCCCACGCCGGCGTCAGCAACTCGAGGTTGGAGAGCGCGATGGGCGGCAACGGCTTCACCAGGCCCAGCGACCAGGCGAGCACGGCGCCAGCGGCCAGGACGATCAGCGAGGCGAGGGTCGGCACCAGCCGGCGCGCGACCAGGAACAGGACGATCAACGGCAGCACGAGCAGCGCGGCGCTCGGGACGTAGTCGACCATCGCCACCACCAGACGCAGCAGGATGCCGGCCAGCATGGCGGCGGCGATGCTGGACGGGATGCGCTCGATCAACCGGCCGAGCGGTCGCAGGGCGGCGGTCAGGAGGATCAGCGCTGCCGCCACCACGAAGGCGCCGACGGCGGCACGGATGCCGGGAACGCCCGTGGTCGAGGCGATCAGGGCGGCGCCCGGCGTCGACCACGCCGTGATGATGGGCATGCGGTAGCGCAGGCTGAGGACCAGGGCGCCTGCCGCCGTCGCGAGGGCGAGCCCGGACACCCAGGAACTGGCCTCGGCCGGCGTCGCGCCGACCGCCTGCGCTGCCGCCAGGATCACCGGCAAGGTGCCGCCGACACCCGCGATCATCGCCACCAGCGACGCGCTCGCGAGCGATACCCAACCCGACCTCACGACGACGCCTCCAGTCCAGTCATTCCAATAGGGCATTCGCATACCTGAATACCCATCAAGATTTCCACATGGCAAAAAATCCCGTCATCCCGAGCGGAGCGCCCGAAGGGCAGCGCAGTCGAGGGACCTTTCTTACCGAGGCAACAGAAAGGTCCCTCCACTACGCCGCGCTACGCGCGGCTCCGGTCGGGATGACGGTGCATTTTTCTATCCGAATGCCCTCCTCATTGCCGGCAGCGCCCTACCTCAGGTGGAGCGATCTCCGTCGGCGATGGCGCTGATCGTGTCGATCACACATTCCATGAGCGCCATCGGAGTGGCGCGCTCCCAGCCATGAGCGTCCCTCGTGCGGCGCGCTCCCGGTGCCGACTTCTCAGGCATCGGCGCGTTCGACCATGGCATGCAGCAGGATCTGGCAGCCGGCAGCGGCATCCTGCTGGGTAGCGTCCTCGATCTCGTTGTGGCTGATGCCGTCCTTGCACGGCACGAAGATCATGGCCGTCGGCGCGACGCGCGAGACGTAGCACGCGTCGTGGCCGGCGCCGCTCACGATGTCCATGTGCGCATAGCCGGCCTGCACCGCGCCGCGGCGCACCGATTCGACCAGCTCCTTCGCGAAGGGCGATGCCGGGAAATGCCAGATCTGCTCGATCGCGGCCTCGAGCCGGTGGCGCTTGGCGATGTCGGCGGCGGCTGCCCGCAGCTCGACGTCCATGCGGCCGAGCTCGTCGTTGTCGGGATGGCGCAGGTCGACTGTCATGAACACGCGGCCGGGAATGGTGTTGCGCGATTGCGGCTGGCTCTCGAGCACGCCCACCGTCGAGCGCCCATGCGGCCGCTCGCCGATGCGGCGCAGGGCGACGATCAGCTCGGCCGCACCCACCAGGGCGTCGCGGCGGCCCTCCATCGGCGTGGTGCCGGCGTGGCTCTCCATGCCGGTCCAGGAAATCTCGTACCAGCGCTGGCCCTGCGCGCCGGTGACGACGCCAATCGTCTTGTCCTCGCGTTCGAGGATCGGGCCCTGCTCGATATGCGCCTCGAAGAACGCGCCGACCTTTCGCCCGCCGACCGGTTCGCTGCCGTCGTAGCCGATCGCCTTCAGGGCGTCGCCGAAGCTCACGCCGTCGCGGTCGGTGCGCGACAGCGCATAGTCGAGCTCGAAGGCGCCACCGAACACGCCCGACGCCACCATCGCCGGCGCGAAGCGGCAGCCCTCCTCGTTGGTCCACACGGCGACCTCGATCGGCGCCTCGGTGACGTAGCCCGAGTCGTTCAGCGCACGCACGACCTCGAGGCCAGCCATCACGCCATAGGCGCCGTCGAACTTGCCGCCGGTCGGCTGGGTGTCGAGATGCGAGCCGGTCATCACCGGCGGCTTGCCCGGATCGCGGCCCTCGCGCCGGGCAAAGATGTTGCCCACCTTGTCGACCCGGATCGAGCAGCCCGCCTCCTTGGCCCAGCGCACGAACAGGTCGCGGCCCTGGCGATCGAGATCGGTGAGCGCGATGCGGCACACGCCGCCCTTGTCGGTGGCGCCGATGCGGGCCAGTTCCATCAGGCTCGCCCACAGCCGGTCGGAGTCGATGCGCAGGTTGGGTCGGTCGGCGATGGCCATCAGGTGCACTCCATTTGTCGTCGGACCGATAACGGACCGAATTCGTTCCTGGACCCGAGGAGCCTACCATGGTGCGGTCGGCAATCGCTCCTTCAGAGAGGTACACTCCAAGCCCTATCGGATCGTTTATCGCGTCTACGATCGCGCGGTCGCGATCATGCTGATCGCCGACGGCCGGCGCGATATGCGGGCGTTGCTGGCCAGACGCCTGCTGGGCGCCTGGGCGGAGGCTGGCCGAACCTGACGGGCGACGCTATCAGAGGGCCATGCTTCCCCTGTCCGACACGCTCGTTCTCGACCTCACGCAAGTCATTGCCGGCCCGACTGCCGGCCAGATCCTGGGCGACATGGGCGCCGACGTGATCAAGGTCGAGCCACTCCACGGCGAGCATTTCCGGCCGCACTTCGGCGGCGCCTGGGTGCCGTCGATGAACCGCAACAAGCGCGGGCTCGCGGTCGATCTGCGTACCGCCGGCGGACGCGACGTGCTGATGCGGCTGGTTCGCAAGGCCGACGTCTTCATGGAGGCCTTCGTGCCCGGCGTGATCGACCGGCTCGGTTTCGGCTGGGAGACGGCGTCGGCGGAAAACCCGCGCCTGGTCTATGCCTCGATCTCGGGCTACGGCCAGACCGGCCCCTATTCCCCGCGTGCCGGCTACGATCCCTGCATCCAGGCCGAGGTCGGCCTGATGGACGCGACCGGGCCGGAGAACGGCGGGATGTGCCGCGTCGGAACCGCCCCGATCGACTATTGCACCGGCTTGTTCTGCGCCGCCGGCATCGCCTTCGCCCTGCTCGGCCGCCACAAGACCGGTCGCGGCCAGCGCCTCGACCTGTCGCTGTTCGACGTCGGCATGCACATGATGAGCCATTGGATCACCAATCACGGGCGCACGGGCGAGAACCCGGTGCGCATGGGCACGTCGAACTCACTGCTCTTCCCACTGCGCGTTTTCGATACCAGGACCCGCGGCATCTTCATCGCCGGCACCAACGATGCGTTCTGGCGCCTGCTGTGCAGTGCGCTCGGCCGGCAGGACTGGCTCGACGACAAGCGCTTCGCCAGCAACGAGAGCCGCATCGCTCATCGTGCGATTCTCGAGCCGATGATCGAGGCGCACTTCGCGGCGCACACGGCCGAGGAGCTGCTCGACAAGCTGATCCCAGCCGGCATGGCGTGCGGGGCCGCCTTCCGGGTGAGCGACGTCATGGAGAGCGACCACGCCAGGGCGCGCGGCAGCGTGCTCGAGATCAGCTATCCTGGCCTCGGCCCGGTGAAGTCGGCGGCCAACCCGATCAAGCTCTCCGACGCGCCGGTCGGCACGCGCCGCAAGTCGCCGATGGTCGGCGAGCACACGGCCGAGATCCTGCGCGAGGTCGGCTACAGCGACGCCGAGATTGCGGCGCTGCGCGATGCGAAGGCCGTCGCCTGTCACCAGGGATGAGATGACGACGGCGAAATCGGCCGCGAGCCATCGGTCGGCAAACCCCGCCTCGCCGAGGACACTCGTTGCTTCGACCTAGCGGCAAGGCATTCGCATACCTGATTACCCATTAAGCTCCGCAGCGTAAGAAGGTTGTGCCCTCAGAGTGCCAAAGCGTCATCAAAAGGGGGCAACAGAGGGGCCTCGCGCTCCACACCAAGGCACCTCCTATGGCGCGATATCGTGCGAGCGGACGCATCTGGGTAATCAGGTTCGCATATGCCAGAAAATCCCGTCATCCCGAGCGGAGCCGAGCGTAGCGCGGCGTAGTCGAGGGACCTTTCTTTCTGGTGCCGCTGCAAGAAAGATCCCTCCACTACGCCTCGCTACGCTCGGCTCCGGTCGGGATGACGGCGCTATTTTGAGATGCTACCGCATTGGCTCTACCGCACGGGAAAATAGATCTCCATCCGGTCGTCGGCCACATAGACTTCCCACGGCGCGCCGGCGGGTTGCTTGCCGTTGGCCTCCATCCACGCGTGGAGGGCGTTGTAGGCGTTCTCGCTCGTGGCCTGATCGCCGACGTGGACGGTCATCGCGACCCTGGCTTGCGGGAGCTCCGTCGCCACCAGATTGCCTTGCGACTTCGCGGGGACGGCGAGCGGAAAGCCCGATTCGAACTCGAGGACTCCATCGGCGAACTGATAGGTGCGCGCGAAGGGAGCACCGGCCGGTTGCAGCCCGGCCCTCTCCAGATAGCTGCCGACGGCGCCGATATTGCCGCCAATGGCCTCGCCGGCCTGCTCGATCCTGACCTTGCCCCTGATGACGAGAGCGGGTTGGGCGGCATGGTCCTGGACCTGGATATCGTACGTCACGGATTCATGTCCTCTCTCGCAAGACGGTTGCCTCTGACGGTGGGTACCCGCCGATGAAGCCATCCTACGCAGAGGTCTCAGGCCTCGATTGTAAAAATCCGACCTCGGCCGTGGCGCCAGCCAGGTCCGTCACTTGGTGGAAGGCGGCGGAGGACTGGTCGGCGTGGTGAGATGGTCCGACATCACATGACTGCTGCTGAGGTACTTCATCGGGCTCATGCCCGAGAACTTCGTGAAATCCCGGATGAAGTGCGATTGGTCGTAGTACCCGCAAGCGGTCGCCGCGTCGGCAAGGGTCAGCGTGTTGGCCTCCCTGGCCATCGCCAGGAACTTCTGGAACCGCATGAGGCGCGACAGGATCTTCGGCGTGATGCCCACCTGTTTCTTGAACTTGCGCTCGAGCTGACGCTCGCTGAAGCCGATGAGCCTGACGAGCTCCTGCACCGAATACTCGCCCTCCGACCTGACGATATACTGGCACGCCTGGCGGACGAAGATGTCTTCCTTCGATTCCTGCGTCAGGCGCTCCTCGAGCACGGCGATCATTGCCGCCAGTCGCTCGTCATGGGATCCGGCACGCGCGATCCGTTCGTGGATCGCCACCGAGAACGCGGGCTCGAAGTCGGCGAATTCGACCACCCGGTCGACGATCTCCTCGTAGGGAACATCGAAGAACCGCGCGGCACCCGCTGCCTTGAAACGGATGGACACGACACCGACCTCGCCGGTGGGCTTGAGCATGATGCGCTCGGTGAGCTGACCGGACATCAGAACCCGCGCCTGGCGTTCGTAGGAGCCGCCTTCGAGCTTCAGGAACGCGTCGCCGAAATGAACGACCAGCTCCGTCTTGCCGTCGGGCAGCACGATCTCCGGCTCCGGATCGGAGTGGCCCTTGGGCGCGGCCAGTATCCAGATGCAGTCGACGAACGGTTCGAGGCGGGCGGGCGGCGGCAGGGTCCTGTAGAACATCCGGGAGCTTCTTCCAGTCGGCGTGCTTCTGCGCCTTCGGGGCGAACCCGAGAGTGGTCCCGACCTCGACGACATGCGAGAGCGGCACGTCGCGATCGCAGTAGCTGCGCATGCTGCCTGCGCCGGCGCGAGTGGGCAAGCGAGCCGACAGGCGCCAACCTGACTTGAAGGGGACCTCGAGCGAGTCCCACCTGGATGAGCCTCGCGTGAAACGCCATCGGCATGCCGCCGCGGTTGATGTATTCCTGCAGCACAGCGCACGGAGACGGGCCCCCGAGATATCTCGAGCACGCCTGAATTCTTTCGTGGCACAGGAACCGGAGGCCAAAGGGAACGGCATGAAGATCATCTACTCCGACAAGCACGCCCAGCACGATCCGCAGACTTTTGTCGTGCGCGGCGTCAAGCAGCGCAGCGCCGAGCAGCCCGAGCGCGCCGAGCGCCTGCTCGCGGCGGCCCGCGGCGCGGGCCACGAGATCACGGCGCCCGCCGCGCATGGTTCCGCGCCGGCCGAGAGCGTGCACACGCCCGAGTACATCGACTTCCTGAAGACCATCGCCGGCCAGTGGGCGTCGCTCGCCAACGCATCTCCCGAGGTCGTGCCCAACGTCCATCCGGCGCGCTATCCCGCGACCTATCCCAAGGCATTGGCTGGCCGCGCCGGCTGGCATCAGGCCGATCTCGCCTGCCCGATCGGCCCGCATACCTGGGACGCAGCGCTCGCCGCCACGGAGGTCGCGGCGACGGCGACCGACCTGGTGCTCGACGGCACCCGCGAGACCTATGCACTCTGCCGGCCACCCGGCCATCATGCCTATTCCGACATGGCCGGCGGCTTCTGCTTCCTGAACAACAGCGCCATCGCCGCCCAGCGCCTGCGGCGCGGTCATGCGCGCGTCGCCGTGCTCGATGTCGACGTCCATCACGGCAATGGCACGCAAGGCATCTTCTTCGAGCGCGACGACGTGCTGACGGTGTCGATCCACGCCGACCCCAGCACCTACTATCCCTACTTCTGGGGGCACGCGCACGAGACCGGAACGGGCAAGGGCCACGGCTTCAATCTCAACCTGCCGCTGCCGATGGGCTCGCCCGATGCGCCGTGGCTCGAGGCCGGCGACAAGGCGCTCGCGCGCATCAAGGCCTTCGCGCCGACGGCGCTGGTCGTCGCGCTGGGGCTCGACGCCGCCGCCAGCGATCCGCTGCAGGGCCTCAAGGTGACCGGCGCCGGCTTCCATGCGATGGCAGGCAAGATCGCGAGCCTCGGCCTCCCCACCGTGCTGGTGCAGGAAGGCGGCTACCTCAGCGACGACCTGGGACACAATCTCGTGCAGTTCCTCGCGGGATTCGAGGCCCGCCGGCGCTGATCGCTCACGCTCGGAGACGACGTCGCGATCGCCGAGCCGTCAGGGACGAGGTTCCAGCGGGCGCAGTAAAAGCTGGGCGTCAATCGCCGCCGTTGCCGCCGAGCACGTAGACGGTGAGCTTCTCCGGCAGCTCCTCGCGCACGACCTCGACGGATCGCTGGTCGGGCCATACGAACTCGGCGTCGAGCTCCTGCATGAGGCCTTGGAAGCGCTCGACCTGGGAGCGCCCCCAGTAGTGCATCGGCAGCACCATCCTGGGCTGGATCTGCCGGACCACGTCGACCATCAAAGGCTGGCCCATCGTGTAGGAGCCGTCGATCGGCACCATCAGCACGTCGATGCGGCCGAGCTCCTCGAGATGCTCCTTGGTCAGCCGATGATGCAGATGGCCGAGATGGGCGATGCAGAGATCGGCGATGGCGTAGATGAAGATCGAGTTGCCGTTGATGCGGGCCGACGAGCCGCCCCAGTCGCGGGCGTTGGTCGGCACGTTCCACACCTTCATGTCCTTGAAGGCGATGTCGTGCTTGGCCTCGGTCTCGCCGGGCTCGCTCGGCCAGCCGCGCAGCACGTAGGTGATGCCTTCCTCCGGATCGTCGGTGAAGTGCGTCGAATGGGCATTGTTCATGGTGACGATGTCGGGCCGGCGGCCGAAGCCGTTGACGCCGTTGTAGTCGGTGATGGCCCGCACGCCCTGCGCCGAGTCGATCTGATAGCTGGAATGGCCGAGGAAGGTGATGAGGGCGCGGCTCGGCGAGTTGCCGGCGGCGATCGGCAGACCGCCGAGCGACGCCACCTGGATGCCGGGCAGGGCCCGCTCGACCAGGTTCTGCGAGCAGCGCGCCAGGGCCGGTCCGGCGATCAGGGCGAAGGTCGAGGCAAGCAGGGCGAGCAGCGAAACGCGAAAGGTCATCGGACCTCCTTTGCACCGCATGATGCGGCTTACTTGCGCCGCTTCGCAAGCTGTGTGCCGGACGAAGGTCGACGCGCGCTCATCTACCTCTCGCGTCCGGGCAGGGCATTCGTTCATGCCAATTTTTCCGTCATCCCGAGCGGAGCCGCCCGGCGGCGCAGTCGAGGGACCTTTCTTGTCGACGCCACAACAAGAGAGGTCCCTCCACTACGCCTCGCTGCGCTCGGCTTCGGTCGGGATGACGGTTTTTTGCTAACTGCGAATGTCGCCCCCTCGACCCGAGAATTCCCCCTCCATTGACATCGTTGTGGAGAATGAATAGAACAAAAAGAGAACATCATTTTCCCCAACGCATTTCACCATTTCGAGGGGGCCATGCCCGTCATTTCCTCGAATACCCTTGCTCCCCCCGCCGCCAACGATGCGGCACCCCCCGTCGCGGCGGAGCTGCGCGAACGGGTGCGGCGGCTGGAGCGCGCCCACAGTGCCCAGCGAGCCGGCCGGGCCGCCGTGCCGCTCGGCATCCCGGCGATCGATGCCCTGTTGCCGGACGGCGGGTTGCTGGCCGGTGCCCTGCACGAGATCGAGGCCGGCCCTACACTATCCGGCCGGGTGGCCCCCCACGATGGCGCGGCCCTGGGCTTTGCCGCCCATCTGATAGGGCGCTTCGGGCCGGGGACCCTGCTGTGGTGCCGTCAGCCGTCGGGTGCGTTCGATGCGCCGCCCTATGCCGCCACGCTCGCGACCTGGTTCGACCCGGCCCGCCTGCTGATGATCACGACGCGGCGCGACGAGGACCTGTTCTGGGCGATGGAAGAAGGCCTGCGCTGCCCCGGCATCGCCGCCGTGCTGGGCGAGACCCGCGCCGCCGATCCCACCGCCGGCCGGCGCCTGTCGCTCGCCGCCGAGAAGAGCGGCGTGCCCGCCCTGCTGCTGCGGCCCCAGCCGGCGCCGCCGCAAAGCGTCTGCACGACACGCTGGCGCATCGCCTCGGCGCCGTCGCGCTCGACGCCCGGCCTCGGCGATATCGGCGTGCCGCGCTGGTGCCTCGAGCTGCGGCGCAACCGCTTCGGCACGCCGTCGGTCGACGAATTTCCTTCCTGGCTCGTGGAGTGGAACGATGAAACGAATAGTCTCGCTGTGGTTCCCCAAGCTATCGACAGATCGGCTGGCCCGCCCCAGGCCACAGTCGGCCGACGGCCCGACTCCGCGCCACGGGTCGCCGAGCGACTGGTCGCCCCGCGACTGGTCGGCTAGGGCGGCCGCCACCGTTGTCTGGCGCGACGGCTGTCCGCGTCTCGCCGCCGTCAACCCGCATGCCCGCACCGCCGGCCTGCGGCCCCACATGCGGCTGGCCGATGCGCGGGCGCTGGTGCCCGACCTGATCACCACGGCGGGCGAGCCGCAGGCCGACCGACGCCTGATCGAGGTCATCGCCGGCTGGTGCGAACGCTACACGCCGTGGGTGACGATCGATCCGCTGGGCGGCGCCCTCGCCGAGGAAGGCACGGAAGCCTGCAGCGCCGGCGGCTTCGGCGGCGATGCCGGCCTGCTGCTCGACGTCACCGGCTGCGGCCATCTCTTCGGCCCGGACGAGGCGGGCGAACGCGCCCTGCTGGCTGACCTGGTGGAACGCCTGTCGCGTCACGACTTCGCCTGCCGGGCGGCGATGGCCGACACGGCGGGCGCGGCCTGGGCGCTGGCGCGCTATGCCGAGCGCCAGGCCGACCTCTTCTGCCCACGCCACGGCCAGCGGGCCGCCCTGGCGACGCTGCCGGTCGAAGGGCTGCGGGTCGACGCGCCGATCCTCGAGACCTTCCTGAAGCTCGGCCTGCGCCGCATCGGCGATCTCTATCCGCTGCCGCGCGCGCCGCTGGTGCGGCGCTTCGGCGAGCAGCCGGTCTCCCGCCTCGACCAGGCGTTGGGCACGCTCGCCGAGCCGCTCGAGCCGCGCCGGCCACCGCCTTCCTTCCGCACGCGACTGGCCTTCGCCGAGCCGGTCGGCCGGCCCGAGGACATCGCCGCCGCGACCAGCCGCCTGCTCGCCGCGCTGTGCCGTCAGCTCGAGCAGGCGGGCGTCGGCGCACGCACGCTCGAGATCGCGCTCTACCGGGTCGACGGCTCGGTCGACCGCACCTCGATCGGCACCAGCCGGCCCAACCGCGACAATCCCAAGCTGATGAAGCTGTTCCAGGAGAAGCTCGGCGAGCTCGACCCCGGCTTCGGCGTCGAGCTGATGATCCTGGCTGCGCCCGAGGTCGAAGCCTGGACCGGCACGCAGGACACGCTGCCCGAGTCGGGTGTCCTGCCGACCTCGATGATGGAAGACGGCACGATCGATCTCGCCGACCGGCTGGCCTCGAGGCTGGGCGAGGACAACGTGGTGCGGCTGCTGCCGCGCGACAGCCATCTGCCCGAGCGGGTGCAGACCGCCGGCGGCGTCTCGGTCAGGCCCGCGCCGGCCGGCGCGTGGCGGCGGGTCGCCGATCTCAAGGGCGCGCGGCCGACCCGCCTGCTGCAGCGGCCCGAGCCGATCGAGGTCACGGCGTTCGTGCCCGACGATCCGCCGATGACCTTCCAGTGGCGCCGCCATGCCCATCGCATCGTGCGTTCCGAAGGCCCCGAGCGGCTGGCCGACGAATGGTGGCGGCCGCGCTCCGACGGCAGCCGGCCGCCGGCCAACACGGTCCCGCTGTTCCGCGACTACTACCGGGTCGAGGACAAGGACGGCGTCCGCTTCTGGCTGTTTCGCGACGGCCCCTACAACGCGCCCGCCAACGGCCAACCGACCGCCCGCTGGTACCTCCACGGATTCTGCGCGTGATCATGTTCCTCCCCAACGCAGTTGAGGAGGTGTCCGCGAAGCGGACGGAGGGGTCATGAGCCACAGGAGACGACAGCGTCCATGCCTCATGACCCCTCCGTCGCGTATGACGCGACACCTCCCCAGCGACGCTGGGGAGGAGCAAGAGGAAGAGTCTCCTCCGTGGTCGCGGCGTAATCGGTGGACGTGCCCGCGCTCATTCTCCTCCCCAGCTTCGCTGGGGAGGTGTCCGCGAAGCGGACGGAGGGGTCATGAGCCACAGGAGACGACGGCGCCCATGGCTCATGACCCCTCCGTCGCGTATGACGCGACACCTCCTATGAAAATGCGCTGGGAGCGCGCCACTCCAGTGGCGCTCATGGGATGTGGAATCACAAGAAGAGC
>JALHMO010000050.1 GCA_022844015.1 Reyranella sp.
GTCGACGCGGAGGCGCGGATGGCGACCGGCGAGCCGGCGCGCGCGCGCGAGGCGCGAGGCGAGCGGCTCCATGCCGTCGCCCGTCTTGAGCGGGTTCTGCGGCGAGACCAGCCACCACACCTCGTCGAGCCCGAGCCGCTTCAGCGCCTCGAGGCTGATGTGGCGATGGCCCTCGTGGGCCGGATTGAACGAGCCGCCGAGCAGCCCGATGCGGCGCGCGGTGTCGCGCGGCACGCCGGGCATGGGGAGGGAGGGGGAGGTCATGGCCGGGCGCGCGCCTACTCGAACATCTCACCCTGAGGAGGCCGCACAGCGGCCGTCTCGAAGGGTGGGCACCAGCACGGTGCCTGACGCGTGCTGCGCGTGTTCCTCGGCATGAAGCGATGTTGGTTCGTGGAGTTCCCTTCGAGCTCATCCTGAGGAGCGCCCCGAGGGCGCGTCTCGAAGGATGGGATCGCGCATCGCGTTTGCAGCGCCCCTTCGAGATGGCCGCTGCGCGCCCTCCTCAGGGTGAGGTTGGTTCTGGTGCACGAGCTTCTTGAAGGGCGCCTCATGGCCGCACGGTGCCGTTGCCGCGCACGATGTTCTTGTAGGTCGTGAGCTCGACCAAACCCACCGGCCCGCGCGCGTGCATGCGGTTGGTCGAGATGCCGATCTCGGCGCCCAGGCCGAACTCGCCGCCGTCGGCGAACTGGGTGCTGGCGTTGTGCATGACGATGGCGCTGTCGACCTGGTCGAGGAAGCGCTGCGCGGTCGCTTGGTTGGCGGTCACGATCGATTCGGTGTGCTGGCTGCCGTAGCGGGCGATGTGGGCGATCGCGCCGTCGACGCCGTCGACCGTCGCGACGGCGATCACCGGGGCGAGATACTCGGTGCGCCAGTCCTTCTCGCTCGCCGCCACCGCCTGGGGATCGCGCGCCAGCACCTCGGCATCGCCGCGCACCTCGCAGCCCAGCGCGTGCAGGCGCTCGAGCACCGGCGGCAGGTGGCTGTCGAGCGCGGCGCGATCGATCAGCAGGGTCTCGGCGGCGCCGCACACGCTGACGCGGCGCATCTTGGCGTTGGCCACCACCTCGCGCGCCATCGCGACATCGGCGTCGCGATCGACATAGACATGGCAGATGCCGTCGTAGTGGCGCAGCACCGGCACGCGGCTCTCGGCGGTGACGCGGTCGATCAGCGAGCGCCCGCCGCGCGGCACGATGAGGTCGAGCCAGTCCTGCGCCTTCAGCAGCTCGCCGACGGCCGCGCGATCGGTGGTCGGCACCAGCTGCACGCAATCCTGCGGCAGGCCCGCGCTCGCCAGGGCCGTGCGCAGAAGCTCGACGATGGCGCGCGAGGAGTGGAAGCTGTCCGAGCCGCCGCGCAGCACCACGACGTTGCCCGACTTGAGGCAGAGCGCGCCGGCATCGGCGGTGACGTTGGGCCGGGCCTCGTAGATCACGCCGATGATGCCGATCGGCACGCGCACGCGGCTGATGACCAGCCCGTTGGGCCGCGTCCAGCGCTCGATCTCCGCGCCGACCGGGTCGGGCAGGGCCGCGATGTCGTCGAGCCCGCGCGCCATCGCCTCGATGCGGGCATCGTTCAGCAGCAGGCGGTCCTGCAGCGCGGCCGTCATGCCGGCGGCCCGGGCGGCCGCGATGTCCTTTGCGTTGGCGGCGAGGATCGCCGCGGCATCGCGGCGGATCAGGCGTGCCGCCTCGGCGAGCGCGCGGTTCTTCGCCTCGGTCGAGGCGGTGCGCAGCCCCGCCGCCGCGGCCCGCGCGCGCGCGCCCAGCGCGGCGATCAGGGCAGCGGTGTCGTCGGCGGGCAGGGTCTCGGCGTTCATCGCAGGCTCCGCAGATTGGCGTCAGCGACCCCTAAAACCTCACCCTGAGGAGCGGCCCGCAGGGCAGCGGTGTCGTCGGCGGGCAGGGTCTCGGCGTTCATCGCAGGCTCCGCAGATTGGCGTCAGCGACCCCTAAAACCTCACCCTGAGGAGCGGCCCGCAGGGCCGCGTCTCGAAGGGTGGGCAACAATGCAAGTGTCGCAAACGGGTCGCTCTTGCGATCTCGTGTGTGGCTCATCCTTCGAGACGGCCGCTGCGCGGCCTCCTCAGGATGAGGTGATCTTGTAGCGCGCGTCCGGTCATGACTGCTCATTCCACCACCAGCCTCTCACTCAACGACAAGATCGTCGCGATGGACAATCTCGTCGCGGCCGCGGAAGCCCAGCAGGCGCTCGATCTCGGCGCTCTTGCGGCCGGCGATGCGGCGGGCGTCGTCGGCGGCGTAGGCGACCAGGCCGCGCGCCAGCATGCGGCCGGTGCGGTCCCTGACGTCGACGACGTCGCCGCGGCGGAAATCGCCGTCGATCGCGGTCACGCCGGCCGGCAGCAGGCTCTTGCCCGACGACAGCGCGCGCACCGCGCCGTCGTCGACCGTGAGCGTGCCCGTGGTCTTGAGCGAGCCCCTGATCCACTTCTTGCGCGCCGACAGGGGCGAGCCTTCCGGCACGAACCAGGTGCAGCGCGCGCTGCCGTCGATCAGCCGGCCGAGCGCGCCGACCGGGCGGCCGTCGGCGATCGCCATCCGGCAGCCCGCCGCCATGGCGATGCGGCCGGCGATCAGCTTGGTGGCCATGCCGCCGTTCGACAGCTCCGACGCCGCGCCGCCTGCCATCGCCTCGAGCGCCGGCGTGATCTCGCGGATCTCCGGGATCAGCACCGCGTCAGGGTCGTTGCGCGGATCGCCTGTGTAGAAGCCGTCGATGTCGCTCAGGAGCACCAGCGTGTCGGCCGAGATCATCTCGGCGACGCGGGCGCCCAGGCGATCGTTGTCGCCGAAGCGGATCTCGTCTGTCGCCACCGTGTCGTTCTCGTTGATCACCGGCACGGCGCGGAGCCCGAGCAGGGTCGCCATGGTCTGGCGCGCGTTGAGGTAGCGCCGCCGCGCCTCCGAATCGTCGAGCGTGAGCAGCACCTGGGCGACCGTGATGCCGTGCCGCGCCAGCGCCGCCTGGTAGGCATGCGCCAGCCGGATCTGCCCGGTCGCGGCCGCCGCCTGGCTCTCCTCGAGCCTGAGCACGCCGTTGGCCAGCCCGAGGCTCGCCCGGCCCAGCCGGATCGCGCCCGACGACACCAGCACGACCTCACAGCCGGCCCTCCCGTCGACGCCACGGTGCAGGCGGGCGACGTCGTCGGCGAGCGCCTCGAGCCAGTCGCGCCGCACCTCGCCCCGGGCTTCGTCGACCAGGATCGACGAGCCGATCTTGACGACCAGCCGGCGCGCCGCGGCGAGAGGGGAGGCGGGGGACATGGGCGTCATCTGTGGTCGAAGCCCAATACAATCCTCATCCTGAGGAGGCTGCGCAGCGGCCGTCTCGAAGGATGGGCCTCACGGGAGATCGCTGGCAAAGCGGTGTGGCGACACACCGCCTGTTGCCGACCCTTCGAGACGCCGCGCTCCGCGCGGCTCCTCAGGGTGAGGTTTCTTTGTAGTCTGGCGTCCATGGGGAGGAAGGCGTCGCTCACGCCGCGTCCTCGAGCTGCTCGCGCTGGCGGTCGACCAGGCGGGCGAGCTCGTGCAGCAGCTCGGGCACGCCGCGGCCCGACACACCCGAGATCACCCGCACCGTGCGCCGGCTCGCCTTGGCGAGCAGGGCGCGCTTGGCCTCGATGTCCTCGTCGGTCATGGCGTCGGTCTTGTTGAGCGCCAGGATCTCCTTCTTGCGCACGAGCGTGCCGCCATAGGCCTTGAGCTCGGCCCGCACCGTGCGCCAGGCGCCGACCACGTCGTCCTCGGTGCCATCGACCAGGTGCAGCAGCGCGCGGCAGCGCTCGACATGGCCGAGGAAGCGCGTGCCCAGCCCGGCGCCTTCCGACGCACCCTCGATCAGGCCGGGGATGTCGGCCATCACGAACTCGCGGTCGCCCGCCTTCACCACGCCCAGCCCGGGATGCAGCGTCGTGAAAGGATAGTCGGCGATCTTGGGCCGTGCGTTGGAGACGGCGGCGAGGAAGGTCGACTTGCCGGCGTTGGGCAGGCCGACCAGTCCGATATCGGCGATCAGCTTCAGGCGCAGCCAGATCCAGCGCTCCTCGCCCGGCCAGCCCTTGTCGGCGCGGCGCGGCGCGCGGTTGGTCGAGCTCTTGTAGTGGAGGTTGCCGTAGCCGCCGTCGCCGCCCTTGCACAGCACCACCGTCTGGCCGACCTCCGTGAGATCGACCAGCAGGGTCTCGTTGTCCTCGCCGAACACCTGGGTGCCGCGCGGCAGGCGCAGCACGATGTCCTTGCCGCCGCCGCCGGTGCGCTGGCCGCCCATGCCGTGATGGCCGGTCTCGGCCCGGAAGTGCTGGGCATAGCGGTAGTCGATCAGCGTGTTCAGGCCGTCGACGCATTCCAGGATGACGTCGCCGCCCTTGCCGCCGTCGCCGCCATCCGGCCCGCCGAACTCGATGAACTTCTCGCGCCGGAAGCCGACGCAGCCCGCCCCGCCGTTGCCGGACCGGACATAGATCTTGGCCTGGTCGAGGAACTTCATCGCACGATCCTCATGGTCGGGCTCCGCCCCGGCACCGCCGCGGCGGCGGCGAGGCGGAGAGGGCTCCCCTCCCGGCAGCGTCTCGCCGGGCAAGGCTGGCCGACGCGGGTCGAGAACGGCGCCCGCGCGGCGCCAAAATAAAACGACGGTCTTTTCTTGCGGTCGGTGCGGTCGCTTGCGGTCGCATCCAATGAAATCAAGGGGTTGGAGCGACCGCAAGAAAGCATCCGGCGGGGTTCTTGCGGTCGCAAGCACAGTCTTGCGGTCGCACCCGTCGGGATCGCGGTCGTGGCGCGGGCACGCGACGGCGCCACCGGGTCGACGGTCCATCGGCTCGAGTCGGTGCTTGCACTCACAATCCTGTCCATTCGCCCTGCACGCAGATTCCCCTTCGCGATAGCACGACACTCTCCCCGGCGGGCAGGCCGCCGGCCTGCCTGGCTCGCTTCTGCAGCCACCGCCCAGGGTGCTCCCTCACGGCCGGGAACGCGCCACTCATGGGTGCCAACGTTGGCCGAAGGCCCAACAAAATCCTCATCCTGAGGAGGCCGCGTAACGGCCGTCTCGAAGGATGGGCGACACGCGACATCGCTGAAACAGCGGTATCGCGGCACCCGCATTGTTGGCCACCCTTCGAGACGCGGCCCTTGCGGGCCGCTCCTCAGGGTGAGGTTCCCTCGTGAGCTGGCGCCCGTGAACGGCGCGCTTCCAGCCATGACACCCTCCGGCCAATCGCGCTGCAAGCAGCGCCTGAGCGGGTCACCTCCCCGGCAGTGCCGGGGAGGACAAACGAAAAAAGGGGGAACGGCGAGCCGTTCCCCCTGAAACTCCGAGCGATCGGGAACGGCTATTCGGCGGCGAGCTTCTCCGGCGCCGGCGCCGCCGGCGGCACCACGTTCACCTCGACCTTGCCGCCCGAGCGGGTGCGGAACGCCACGACGCCGTCCGCCAGCGCGAACAGGGTGTGGTCGCGCCCGACCCCGACATTGTTGCCGGCGTTCATCTTGGTGCCGCGCTGGCGGACCAGGATGTTGCCGGCCAGGACCTTCTGCCCGCCGAAGCGCTTGACGCCCAGCCGCTGGCCGTCCGAATCGCGGCCGTTGCGCGAGGAGCCGCCTGCTTTCTTGTGTGCCATCGTAACTCTCCAGTCGCTCTCTGCCGCTCTCCGATCAGCCCGAAGACCCGATCAGGCGACGATCTGCTCGATCTTGACCACCGTCAGATCCTGGCGGTGGCCGTTCTTGCGCCGCGAGTTCTGCCGGCGGCGCTTCTTGAAGACGATCAGGTGCGGTCCGCGCGCCTGCTTGACGATCGAGCCGACGACCTTGGCCCCGGCGACCGTTGGCGTGCCGACCCTGTCGCCGACCATCAGCACGTCGGTGAACTCGATCGAGGCGCCGGCCTCGCCCGCGATCCGCTCGACCGTGAGCGTGTCGTCGGCGGCGACCGTGTATTGCTTTCCACCCGTGCGGATAACGGCGATCATGAGGACACCCGATTGAGGCTCCCGGCGGCGAGCGGCCCGCCCTCCCTTGGGGGATCGGCGGCACCCGGACCCGACATACCGGAAGACACGAAAGAACGCGGCGGGCCACATCGACCCGCCGGAAGAGCGCGGAATATACGCAGGAACCGGCATGAGTCAACGCCGCCGGCGCGCCGACGGGGCGGTTCTGGCCGCCGGGCGTCGCGGCGGGGTTGGGGAAACGCTGATGCCCGTATCGAAATGTCGGTCCCGGCTCCGGCGGCGGCGCGAAGGCTGGCCGCAAGCCATTGATCTGGCGTAAGAAAAGTGTGCCGAGCACCCTGGCTGGACGGGCCGTGGAGCATCGGTACAGCGAAAGTTGACAGGGAATTGCGCGCACCGGAGCAGGGGTTTCGACTCACCGTTGCAGGGAAGCCGGAGCACGGATCAGGGACCGAAGAGCTGGACAGCGCCGGCCTGCCCGGGCCCGGGCGCCTTGCCCGCGTGAAGAGCCGTGAAGAATCGCGGCCGAATCTTTGCGTCATTTGCGTCTTTGCGTCACCAGCCTTTGGAATCAAAGAGTTGGCTGTGACGCACCCAACAGTGGCTGCGTCACCGGAGAGGCGGCTCGGGTCGGTGCTGCCGATCATGGTCGGGGCTTCGGGTTCGGTCGGCATACTTGCCAAGCAGCTATCACGCCCTCGCGCGCGACGGCAGGCGCGCCGCCTGCGTTGGCTCTATACTGCGGCCACGACCTCGTGGACCGATTGCCTGCGTCGCCGTCCCGGCGGCGACGCCGCCGGGTTCCGGCCACGGCCACCGTCGACGAGAAGGCAAGACTCGCCAGCCGTATCGTGCCGGTTGCTCCGACAGGAGCGCGCCCCTATAAGGCGGGCCCCGGAGAGGTGCCAGAGTGGTCGATCGGGACGGTCTCGAAAACCGTTGTGCGTGCAAGCGTACCGTGGGTTCGAATCCCACCCTCTCCGCCAGTATCGACAACCTCATTTCCCTTTGGCCGCGATGCCACGAAGCAGCCGGGGGCGGAGGGGTGCCATGCGCCGAGCAACGACGTTGACGGTCCGCCTGACCGAAGCGCTCAGCGAGTTCGTCGCCGCCAGGGTGGGCGAGGACGGGGCCTACGACAACGCCGGCGAGTACGTTCAGGACTTGATCCGCCGCGACAAGGAGCGAGCGGAACGCGAGCGCTTCGAGATGCTGAAAGCCGAGTTCCAGCGTGCCTTCGCGGAGCCGGAGTCCTCCTATCGGCCATTGACGGCCGAGGACGTCATCGCCCGCAACGACAGCTGAGAACAAGATGGCCGTCGTCCGCTTTCAAAGCGCGGCCGCCCATCGCCTCGACGAGATTTTCTCGCTTCACCCGAGTTCCGGCCGAAGGCGCCTTCGATCGCTATGCACGAGTGGAGCATCCCGATTCCGTTGGGCACTTTGAGCCGCCAGTCGTGACACATCCGCCAGTCGTCACCCGGCAGGATGCGATCCATTGGACCTCCTTATCGCCTCCCTCCATCTCTCCAAGAGGAGCGGGCGTCGAGTGCGGCGAGCAGTTCGTCGTCATCGATGGTCAATGCGCCAACGAGCCGTTCGTCGAGTGCCTCAAAGGCGAACGTCATCGTGACCCCCCGCTCCCGGCCAATCGCTCGACATCCTGCGTCCAACGCACCTTCGAGTTCGGTGAGTTCGTAACGTGCATAGTAGCGGTGAGGAGCCAGCACTCTCAGATCGACGTGATCGGCCTCGACTATTGCGCTCCTTAGAGTGGGCGGGGTTGCGCGAGCGAGCAACCAAACAGATCCATAGCCTATGATCTCGACGGCAGCATAGAGCGGTGTATCGCTGGCGATCTTGAGCTCGATGAACTCGAAGTGTCGTTCATCGCACCGGTGGACGAGGTCGACCGCACGCCGCCGGTCGGCAGCGCCGCCCATCAATCCAGAGGCAACCGGCACCTGGTTCGCCCACTCGGTATGACCGACGCGCTCACACGCCGCAGCTATCGCACGTTCCAACACTACTTCGGGACTCTTGTTGTGTGCCGCGATCCGGGACTTGAGTTGCTGCCAACGCCAGTTCTCTTTCGATTGGTTCCGATTGCCTGCGGCATTCCCCCGCTCGTAGTTGTCAGAAATCGTCTGGAAAATCAGTTCGACCACATCCAGTCCGGCTGTCAGACGTAGCCCTTGTGTTGCAGAACGATGGCGCGTGCTGACGATTCCCAACGCCCTGCTGACATTCTCCTCGACGCGCTCGACTATCGACCGTGGAGCGCGGGGAGGAGCCTCGTCGAATCCTTGCTCTCTCTGCACCGGCTCCCCTTCAGTCGATCAGTTCTGTCTCGACTTGTCGACAGCTCGCGGCGGCGCCTTCATCTACCCCATTCCCATCGCGAGGATTGCCGCCTTCGTGGGCGAGTCGTAGAACTGCCACTGGATCGCCGTGAGGATTGCGTCGGGCACCTCGGCAAGGTCGCGCTTGTTCTCGCTCGGGATGAGGATGCGCTTGGCCCCAGCTTCGACGGCGGCCTGCATCCGCTCGGGTAGCGCTGCCACCTTCAGCAGCATGCCCTGCACGCTCATCTCGCCCAGCACGACGGTCCGATCCAGAATCGGCTTGTCGAGGATCGCCGAAACCAATGAAAGGAAGAACGCGACCGCCGTCTCGGAGCCTTCCTTTGCCTGGTTCAGATTGATGGCTTGAACCGTGAAGTCGTACGCTTTGAGGTCATGGTCGATACCGAGGTTCTTCAGGTTGGCCTTCAGGTAAGCGTCGGCGGTCTTGATCGCCTCCTTCATCTTGCTCGACAAGTTGCCGAGCGGGACGATGCGACCTGAGCCACGGTTCATCTGCGTCTGGAGCAGGAACATCGCGAGGCGATTGTTCATCACGTCGGTGCCGATCGTGTAGACGCTGCCCGGAGGAAGCCTGCCCTCGGCGATGATGCTGCCGCTGCCCATCTCGGTGACAGGAACGAAAGTCTCCTGACCGCTCTCCATATCGACATAGGAGAACGTCGTGTCCCAGTACTCGAGGCCGCCCATCTTCTTCAGCTGTTCCTTGACCCGACGCCGTCCCTCCATCGCATAGGCGAGATACTCCTCGACCTCCGGCTTCGAGACATTGCCGTCGGGATGCAGCAGCTTGATGAGACCGGATACCGTCTTGCGCACCGCCTTCTGGTCGCGCCCGCCGAGGTGCTGCCCAAAACGGAAGTGACGCTCGGCCAGGTCGCCGTAGCTGCGCTTGCGCACCTCGCGGAAGACCTCCGCGAGGTAGTCGGTGACGAGCCCGAAATGGTTCGTGTACGCGGCGTCGGAGGTCTTCTGAAACTCCCAGCCTGGGACGTACGCGTGTATGCGGTCGTAGAACGCGGTGTCCATCTCCTTCGGCATCGGATAGAAAAGATTGGATGTGCGGATGATGGTCTCGATGTCGCCGTCGATGTTGCCCACGAAGACGACCGAGCCCTCGGCGGTGATCACGTCACTGCCGCGGCTGAAGGCGCCGTCCTCCATGTAGCCCTTCATGATGTTGATGCCGTTCTTGTCGGTGAACCTGATCCCGGCGGCTTCATCGAAGGCGACGACGTCCCACAGCGCGACGAGGCCACGCTGCCCGGTGCTGAGGTTCACGAACATCTGGGCCGTCGTCGTCTGGCCGCCGGAAATGAGGTGGCAGTACGGGCTGAGCTGCTGATAGACGAAGCTCTTGCCTGTGCCTCGTGGTCCGAGCTCGATCGAGTTGTAGTTGCGCTCGACGAGCGGCACGAGCCGCTGAAGGTAGTGAAGCTTGCGCCGCTTCGTGTAGTAGGGATGGTCGGGTTCGTAGCCCATGGATCGCATGAGCAGGTCGAGCCACTGGTCACGCGTGAATCGCTTCCGCCCCTCGACGAAGCGCTCGATGTTGCGGGTCGAGAGCTGGATGGGCCGGATACTCTCGACGAACAGCGGCCGGTTCTGACCCTTGAAGACGTAGGAATCGTCGTAGCGGAGCCTGATCTCTGCCCACACGCCGCCCATCAGCAGACGGTCGTGCTCGCGCACCAGGCTCTCCTCGACGTTGATGAAGTCGAGGTCGAGATTCGAAAGGCGCGCCCAGTACTTGTCGTGCGTCTCGACGAGGCGCACGGAGATCTTGTCGATGATCTCGTAGGTGCTGTGCTGCTTGATCGCCGACTTCACTGCCTCCCGCTCATCGGGCTTCACGAACTTGCTGCTGAGCGTCTCGCGGACGAACTCCAATCCCTCGCGGATCGCCTCCTCGTCAGTCGATGCGCAGTACTTCCCGAGCAGGAACTCGATCACGAACGCAGGGACGCCGAATGCGCTCCGCATGCGCCGCAACAGGTCCTTGCGCACGACCAGACCGGGGAACGCTTCGTTCGCCATCCGGTCCAGCTCGTCGAGCTCGATGGTTGCGTTACTCATGGGCCCTCACATGTCTCTCCCGACGGTCAGCTTGATCCCGCCCGGAGGGAACTGTTCAGTGGTCTCGACGTCGCGAATGTCGAGCTCGAGCAGCTCGCCCTTCCGAAAGGTCAATGCCGTGTGGAAGAAGAGCGTCGCGCTCTGCTCCTTGTCATTGGGCTCGACGCGGAGCTCTTTCGCTTTACTGGCCAACACCGTCGTCGCCGTGCCATCCGCGGCCCTGCGAAGCACCTCGAGTGAAAGCGTGCGCCCAGCGTCCGGGAAGAGCGGAAGCTGCGCTTGCTTTGGCGCTGTCGACGAAGCTACGCGCACCGTGACCTTCACCGCCGGGCGCTGCAGCTCGAACGTCGGCAGGATGATCTCGAGCGCAACGCGCCTGCCCTGGGGCGCGTGGCTTCGCGACACGAGATGTGGAATCACCAGCTCCTGGAGCGTCGCACCTCCGTGCGAAAACGACTTCTCGGCTTTGAAGAAGGCAAGGCCCGGCGGCACCGCGACGCGATGCTCCGGTGCCCACGGCAGGGGCAGCGTGACAAGCGGCAGGTCCGCGCTCGCGGGCACGATGGCGTAGCGCTCCTTGAGGACATTGCACCACGACTTGTCGCACGGCACCTCGCTCGGGAGCTTCTGCTCGTCGATCAGGATGAAACCATGGTCCGTGACTATGTGAACCTGGCCGTAGCCCCAGCGATGAAGCTTTCGCACGAGGCGCGCGAGGCGCTCGACCTCGAGGTGAACATGCCGGATCAACGTCTCGGCCTGTCCATGACCGATGCTGTCGACCTCCTCGTGACCGTAGACGACGAGCAGGTCGCCGGCATCGGGAAGCGAGGATGCCGCCTCCACTGACGAGATGTCGCGGCAATCCGCTCCAAACTCACTGAGGAACTCGAGGCGGGCCGCGCGCGCGGCGAAGTCCTTGCCGCCCACTCTTGGATGTAGCGAGTTCTGCTTGAGCTCCAGTTCCACCGTGGCGCCCAGGAGAGGCAGCATTGCCGTCATGCCGACCGGCGTGATCGTCGGCAACATCGCCAGGATAGGCGTGACCTCGATGTTCTGCCCGTGCAAGTATCGGCCAATTGCAACGGCGCAGTCGTAGCGAAGCGCGTCGACGATGACCACCGCACGGCGCCCGTGGCCCTTCCAGACCGACGCTTCGAGGTGTTCCGTCGCCCCCGGGATGCCCAAACCATCGAGGTTCCTCGCGGCCGCCACGTGCTTGAAGAACGCCTCATTGAGCGTGTTGGTGTAAGAGGCGTAGGCGCGGTCCGCGACCCGCGCGATAGCACCCAGCCCGGCCTCCTCGGCCGCGTAGCGAATGGCAAGGTGGGCACCGTCGATCTCGCTTGCGTGCTTCACGAACAGCTCGACGAGGGCCTGTGCAGTCTCGGCGCTCAAGACCTCTTTGCGCGCCGCAGTGCATGTCATGACAATCCGATCGAGGTCGCGCAGGAGTTGCCAATGCCCGATCTCCTGCTCACGCGCCTTCAGGAACTCAGCCTGCTCCGCAAGGCCGCCCCGTGTCTTGGCGAAGATGGCTTCGGTCGACGACTCCTTCTCCGAGGCCGCCTCGAACTCCTGCCATGTCCGGCGCCAACGCCACAGGACGAGGTGAGGGAACGCGACGGAGCGTCCGGACGGGTGCCCTTCGGACCATGATGTCAGGTCGACATCCGTCTCGACCTCTTCAATGCGCCGGTCCCAGGCGGACCGGTACTCGGCGTCTCGAAGCCAGCGTTGCACCAATGCGACGTGATTCGCGCGAACCGGCAGCGGCGGCAGCTTGTTCTTGAAGGGGAAGTCGGATGGCTCTCCATAGCCAAGGAATGTCTCCGTGAGTGCAACTGTGGTCACGAGCTCGCGGATCCAGTCCGCTGGCGAGCGGCCAGGCGCCTCGAAGCCGTAGCGCTCCCTCACCATCGCGGTGAATTCCTGGTCGAGTCCCTTGTCGGCCAGCGCCGCCCACTCGGCGTCGGGATCGGCGGCAACCTCGAAAATGGTCTGGTCCAGGTCTCCGATGAGGCGCGACTGAGCGACGTCAGACGTGAGCGTCGTCTCCCAGAATACAGGAGGCCGGTCGACGAACTTGACGCTGTACTTCGCGAGAAGAGAGCCACGACCACCCTCATAGAGACGGCGCTGGTCGGAGGGGCTATCCGGCAAAGCAACGCCGGCCTGCTTCAGGAAGCTGAACAGTGTCGGTCGCTTACCACCGATGCGGAAGAAGACGCCGATGGCGCGAAACTCTTCGAGCAGCTCGAGGCTCACCTCGTCGTCTCGACCGCCGGCGTCAAGGCGTTCCTCGGGCAGCGGCACGTAAATGACGAAGCGGAGCGACGCCCGTTTGGCCGCTTCAGCCGCTTCGAGCCGCTGATGCACCTGGTGCTTCAGCCAAAGCTGGCCATGACGCTGCGTCTTGTCGTAGGCGAGCAGCACGAACGGCGGCTTCGAGCGCAAAGCGACGTGTGCCTCGAGCAGAGGAAGGAGGCGGGCGAACTCGCTGCGCTCGTCGAACCAAAGGCAGACGCGCGCGCGTTTCTCGTGCTGGAAGCGCTGCTCGAGCTGGCTGACCAATGCCTCGAAGATCATCCCGCAATTCCTGTGACGCGCAGGACCCCGGCTCGATCGAGCGGCGCGATGTTCACCTTCACGCCGTCATCGAGGTCAGGCGCCCAGCCACGAGGACGCGCGCTTGGCTCCTTCCACGGCGTGAGGATGCGGAAATCGAGCTCGCCACCCTCTGGGCCTTCGTGCTGCCCCTCCTGGATCCGCTGCAGGTTTCGGTCGAGCGCCTGCACCTCCTCGAGCTTTGCTTGCAGCTCGACACGGTCGTCGCCGCGGCCAGCCTTGTCAGCAAGCCCTACCTCGCGGCGAAGCTCGTCGATGGTGTCTCGCACGTAGCTCGCGCGAAGCTTCGCCATGCGATTTCTGTCGAAGCGGTGATAGTGCACCAGTGCACCGAACGCGAACGGTGCGGTGCCTTGGGCCGAAGCGATGTGCCAATAGATGGGGCAGCTTTTGTAGAGTCCTGCATGGTACTCGGAGAAGGCGTTCGCCAGCCATTCGTCGAGGCTCGCGCACTTCCGGTAACCCTTCACGCTCCGCTTGAGCTCGTTGACGATCTCGACCTCGAGCTGGCTCTCCTCACGACCAGGCAAGAGCGCAACGAGTTCTTGGCGGACGCGCTCAGCGAGTGGCGTTTCGCCGGTGCTGCGGTTGAAGGGTACGATACCGTCGTCGTCGGCCTCGATTACTCGCTTCACCGCGAACGAAAGAAGGCGCCAGACATGTTCCATGCGTTTTTGTTCGGTGGTTTTGCCCTCCATTTGGGGCCAGAGGAACTCCGGCGGCCGTTCGCGAACGGCTATCCTCATCGTCTTCGCCACGTCACCACGCATGCCGAACGCCGAATAGACTTCTTCGTTCAGCGTAGTCGCGAGCGTCCTTATCCGCTCCTCATCGATCGACTCGCGGCGAGCGACGCCCTCAAGCCGCTCAGCAAGAGTTCCTTTCACTCCGAGTACCCACGGCGTCTCAAAGCCGGTGGAAAGCTCATTTCCGGCATCCCAAGCCGCTTTGGCATCATGAATTGCACGGGCGGCCGCGGCGATAGCTCGACGCTGGTTCGCACCACAGGACGGAACAGGAAGACGCTTGATGACCCCAACCTCCCATGAACCGAACGACATGAGTCCTCGAAGAATGAACTCAGCGCATTCTGAACTCAGCAATCCGAGGACGAAATCTAGCTCGGCAGGTTGCTTCGGGAATACCGCGGGCCCTTTGTCGGCAAAGATATGACCGGGCGGCATCTTTCGAATGTTGAATCCGCGCTGAGTCCTCCTCGGCCACGTCAGACCCTCAAGTCCATAGCGGTCGCGACTCCTAACTTGGCGCGACCAGGACCCCTCTCCGTAGAGCTGTTCATTGAATCGTTTAATGGCGTCGCCATCATCTTTCCACAGCACGACTAGATCAAAGGACTGATAGAAGCGCGAAAACTCGCCTCCCTTAGCGAATGGCGCCCAGCCATTGCCTATACCAACGTCCGTGCTGAGGACCTCCCATCTGAAGCGTACAAAGCGAGAGTCGTCTGCAGTGGACAGTCCCTGCCGAACGTCGGCTATTGCCGGTTCCAAAGGAGGATTTTCTCGAAAGAGATGCGCAACCAAACCCAGGCGCTGGTAGTTCAGTGGCGCGCCATCAATCGCGGAGAAATCCCTACGCGCGACGTCGTGCCGAACGCCATCGTCCTCACCCCGCAGCGCCTGAACGAAGATCTCGTGGCGCTTGTCTTGCTCCTCTTTCTTGCCGCCCTTGAAGCGCTCAAGCTCGAAGAACGCCGCTCGTTCGGCCTCAGTGACGACGTAGTAAGCGCGGTCCGCTTGTGCGAGGCTCGTCTCGATGCCCTCGCGGGCCTGCGTGGCCTGGATTGTCGAGACCATCAGCTTCCGGCGGAGGTCGGCGTCCGCAAGGATGGCCTTCACGTTCACGCGCTTACTGGCCACTTTCCACCTCCCAACGGTTCTGCGCGGCCTGCTCCCACTCGGCTATGAGCTTTGCAAGTGGTGCGTAGTTCTTGTGGACTCGAATGTCCTCGCACGCTGCGTAGTACCGGTCCTGGTCCGCGCGACGATCGTAAACGTCGAGTGGCAAAAGGTCGTTCTGCATGAGAATCAGATTGCCGACAATGAAGGCTGTGCGACCGTTGCCCTCGCGGAAAGGGTGGAGGGCAAGGATTTCTCCCATCACCTCGCTGACGAAGTCGAAGACTTTGGCGTCATCGCTGGAGATCAAAGGCGACCGCGACAACACATCACGCTCGAGTAGCTCCATCAGTGGAGCGATGCCGCGGGGAGGCAGCGGCCACTTCGTCGGGCCGTCACCCTTGTGCAGCGAGACTTCTCGCCATTTCCCCGCAAACGGGTAGATGGCACCCATGAGCTCGCTATGAACCCGCTGAACCAGCGCAGACGACAGGGCGACTGGCTCGGCGCGATCAAGATACGACGCTACCAGCTCCATGGCGCGCGCCACACCTTCATCCTCTCTGCGATGGATTTCTTCGTGGTCAAGGCACCCGGCGAAATTCAGAAGGATGCCGTCCGCCGTCGTGATCCAGTCCCAGTCCCGTTCATACTCCTGCCACGGAATCGGCACGACGCGCGGCGACGTGGGTGCAGCGGCGGCAAGATTCTCGATGTGCTCCTTCGTCAGTTTACGGTGCTTGGCAGGTACCGCATAGAAGGCTCCCAGCTCGCTCGCCTGGTAGTACTCGGCCTTGGTTCTGCCCCTGCCACTTCGGAAGCGGAAGCCAAAGTCTTTCTCGGCCCATCTCCACTGCACGCGGCTCACGGGACGCCTCCGTGAACGACGAGGGCGGCCGCCTCTACGGTCGCGTCGTCGAGGATGCCAAAGCCGAGATCAAGCATGACGATAAGGGGGTTGCGCTTGAGCAGTATCTCGGTGCGGAACTTCTCGAAGGTCGTGAGGTTCACGAAGGTCGCGGAGACCAGTGCACCGACGTAACCCTCGGGCTCGGTCAGCTGCGTGCCGCGATCGACGAATGCAGCGTAGATATCGTTCGAAGTGAGCGGATACGCAGCCTTCACGAACTCCTTCACCTTCGGTACGAATGATCCGTAGGGCGGGTTCATCACTGCGATGTCGTAGCGTCGGGCCAGCATCTGCAGGAGCTTGAGCCCCCGCGCGGTGTCCTCCGCGAAGAGGCGTTCTGCCGGCTCCGCGGCGGACTGTGCGGCGGCATCTTCGATGGCAATGAGCAGTTCCTGCTGGAGCTGCGTCGCCTCACTCTCGAGCAACCTTCGCTCGAGCTCGAGCTGTCTTGCCTTTGCGCGGTCTGAATCGGTGAGAATGCTGCCGAGCTCCAATTGGGCGCCAGCATTGCGGCGACGGATGAGCGTTGTGAGGCCCTTGTCCCTCGCCCGTGCGTTCACCCACTCGTCGAGGACCTGCCCCACGCCTTCGCGCACCTGGACGAGGCTGCCCAACTCACCAACATACTGCATGTTGTCCCACAGCGTCTTGAACAGCCGCTGGCGCAGCTCCGGCGAGCCCAGACTGCTGCCGACGCGTTCGACGAGTTGGCGAAGGCGATCGGCGCCGAGGTCGACGACGTTGGCGACCACGAGGTTGCTCCGCCGGATCTTCACATCGAGCGGAGAGAAGCTGTGGCGAAGGGCTGCCTCCTTTGCCGTCAACATCAACGACAGCGAAGCAATCTGGATCGCACGCGGGTCGATATCGATGCCGAAGAGATTGCATTCCAGGATGGTTGCCGGGATTTTGCGCGCATCGCTGACCGATGGTTCCGAGGGCCAACCTGGCTTTCCTGCGTTCTCGATTTCGTCGAGGTACATGGCATGGAAGACGCCGAAGGCGTACTGGCCAAAGTGCATCGTGCCACAGGCCGGATCGACGAGCGCAATGTCGATTGCGCGCTTGAACTCCTCGATCTGCCCGTCGTCGGTAAGGCGCTGGTAGCGAATGCGCTCGCCGGTCCGTGGCACGAGGTAGTCTGCGACCGCCACGTCACTCGTGCGCTGCCCAGGCAGCGGCGGCGGTCCCTTCGCTGCAAGCGAAGAGTCTGGGTGCATCTGCAACCAGAGGCGTCCAAGGGTATTATCGACGAGCGCCTTCACCACCCAGGACGGCGTGTAGAACTGATTGATGACAGCCAGCTCGTAGGAGGAGCGTGGCGTTCCCTTGTTCTCGCCCCGAACCCGCTTCCTCTCGTCCCGGTTGAAGAACTGGTAGACCCAGCCGAGGAAGTCCTGCGCGCGGAATGCATCGGCAGGCAGCCCCTCATTGATGAGTCCAATCACGTCGCTGAGCGCAGCGTGCGTAGGCCAGACGCACGCATACTCGTGCTCAGGATCGAAGAGGACCCGTATCTCGCTCGTGACCTGCCGGAACGCCGACGTGAGCCCGTCGCGCAACAGCGCCTCCTCGGCGTCGTCCTCGTACTTGTAACGGCTCCCCCTCGACTCGCGGAAGTCACGCAGGTACCGGGACCGTGCCTGGCCGGGCACCGGCGTGATGACCTCGGTCTCCTCGGGCGCGGCGCTCTTATCACCGGGTGGCGTCAGGTAGAGCAGCTTGCGAAGTTCCATCGCCTTCAGGCCGACAAGCCTGTTTAGCATCGTGTAGGTGAGCTCACGAATGACGTTGTCATAGCCACGTTCCGGCGTCCCTTCGGAGAGCGACTCGCGCGTTACGAGCGCCTCCACGCGATGGCGCACAACGATTGACGCCGCGGGGAGGTTCATTTTGTCGAGCGGGAAGTGCCTGCCGTTACGGCGAAGGCCGATCCGCCCGAGCTGGGCCCCGAACTCATCGTCGAGCACCTTGCGGACCTTGGGCACCCACGACTTGACGGCCTCCTTGAGGCCGTCCGAGAGCGCCTGCGCCGATGCCGGGCCGTTGCTCGTCTGATCGCTTGAACTCACTTCACCACCACCGTGAAGCCTTCACGCACGCGGGCCTTGAGTTCTTTGGAAAGCAAGTCGAGCGCAGAGTCGACGTCCGCCTCGGTGGCAAATCGCCTGCCGGCGAGGACGGAGCCAGGGCGCCATTCGAAGACCCTCTGATCGGGCGACGGGGGCGGCAGGACGAGCGCAACCAGGTCGGACTCCACCTGCGAGCGGTATGCGGGAAGTGCGACGAGCGCCTGCTCGAGCGTCGTCAGGCTTCGCTTGCCCGCTGCATCGAGGAGTGATTCGACCGACGACAGCGTCAGTTGCGGGTAATGGCACACCCGCCCTGGGCCGAAGACCTTGGCGACCACAGCTTCACGCTGCCCGGCAGGTGCCTTCCGGAAGGCGTCGCTGTCGTGGACCGCAGCAACGGTGGCTTCGGCCACCCGGCGTACCTCGTCGTAGCTCTGCACGAACGCGTCGCGGTAGGCCGCGAACGCGGCGTCGATCGCCGAGCGATAATCCGGCCAGCGAGCGACCACGGCCTTCTCCGCGGCGATCGCAGCGAGGTCCTTCTCCGCCTGCACTAAAGCAGCTCGCTTAGGATGAGCATCCGGGAGAGGATGGTCGGCAGCGAGCGACAACAGCCGACGCGACAGCTCGAAGTCCTTGTGCCGGTTTGCATCGAGGAAGTGCCGCAGGGCTTCGACCGACTGGAAAAGGGTCTTCCAGACGTCCTCCTTCGCAAGGAATGCAGTCACCGCCGCTGTCGGGTCCTTCGCCGTCATAGGCTCCGTCAGCGCGCTCTCGGCTTCCAGGATGACTGCAGGGATCGGAAGCCCCTGCTGTGCCCGAATGCGTGCATCGTCGATGCGGGATTTCAGTGCGACCCCCAAGCTGCGTATTGCCGCCGCGATGGCATTCCCGGATTCCGGAGTGCCGCTCACGCCCATCGCAATGAGCGCCTTGCTCGCTCGCTTGATCTGGTCGACCGAGAGGCTCGTCTCCGCAATGCAGAATGTGGCCTTCTTGAACGACGTGATCTTCGAGAAGATATCGTCGGTACCCTTGTAGTCGTAGAGCGTGGTCGGTCCGGCGGCGCTTTGCTGCTCGATGTAGACGCCACCCGCGCGGAAGCATGCCGCGAGGACCAGTCGGACCAGCTCGTCCGGCCACCCGAATGGCGCGCGGGAAAAGCCTTTGAAGCCCTTGTCGTCCCTGGCATCCAGGAGGCGGGCCCCGTCCGCGTCAGCGCCCTCGTCACGGAGGTCCGTGAGAACCTCCAGCACCTGCGACACGAGCGCCGCCTCGCTCTGCAGGCTGCCCTGCGTATCGAAGAGGCTGAGGTCGGGGGCAACCTTGTGCAACTCCAGCGTCGCCGGACTGAGGAGCGACTTGAGGTTCTTGGCGAACTCGAACTGCCGATCCGCGATCGAAAAGCGCGGGTAGACGTTGGGGATGACCGACGAGAGCGCACTCTTGATCGGGTCCTTCAGGTCGGAGACGCCCTCGAGGCTGATCTCCTGCCCGCCCTGGAACAGCGTGCCCGCGATGAAGGAACGTTCGAGGTCTTTCACCAGCGCGTTTTTCAGCTCGTCGCGCTCCTTGCGCTTCTCCGAGAGGGCATCCTGCGTGTCCGTGGAGCTGTCCTCGGTGAAGCGCTTGTCGGTGGTGACCTTGACCAGCGCTTCGTATCGCTTGAAGCGGGCCTCGAGGTTGTCGGGTGCATCCGCCACCCACCACACGGTCTTACCCTTCGCGCCCGCCGCCTGATTCTGACGACGCAACTCTTCGAGGTCCTGCTTGCGCCCCGGAGCGAGCGGGCTCGTGAACGAGACCGCCAACTCGGGGCCCGTCTCGACCGCTTCGCCGTCGAGGTGCACGCCGAAAGAGAACGGAACCTTTGTCGTTCCGTGCGTCACCGCGAAGTTCGCGAGCTTCCTTCGCGTGACAACCTCGTCCTTGCACAGCTGCTGCGCGGTTCGCCGCACCGCTGCGATGCTGATGCTCTTCGTGCCGCCGGGCCGGACCATCTCCTGGATGGCCTGCTCGATAGTGCGCTCACGTTCGTTGAGGAATTTCCACTCGCCGGTGGCCTCGTCGCGCGCGACGTAACCCGCCTCCTGGAGCGCGACGAGGGTCGCTTCGACCTGGGCGCGCAGCGGCACGATTTCCGTCGTGAGATCGCGAACGAGCAGCTTGGCGAGCGTCTCGGGCACGCGAGGGACCCAGGTGATGCGCTGGAGCAACCAGAGGACCTTGAGGACTCGTGACGACTCCACCGGCATGTTGGGCACACGCTCGTCGGACTCGTAGATCGAGCGCACGCCCGACGCACCCAGGTACTCCTGCGAGAGGAGGTCATTTTCCACGGCGTCGAAGACCTGGTCGAAGCTGACGACAACACCGAGCTGCCTGTCAGCGAGGTCTTGAAGCGCCTCCATCACGACAGCGATCATCGAGCGAACGCCGCCCGAGATGCGGAAGCCCGAGAGCGCCTCGAAGATGTCCTGCGCGAGGCGAACCTGATGGGGAAGGAATGGGTAGGCGTCGATGAACGAGCGCTCCGTGATGCTCGCGAGGCGACGGCTTGCCTTGATGTCGGCGAGGTCCGCGATGTGGCCTTCGTGCTTGGCGTAGAGGGACTTTAGGTTCCCCTCTTCGGCCGGGCGCTTCTTGAGGATGCGCTCCGACACGACCTTGTTGATTTCGTCGGAGATGAGGTGCGGTTTCAGCTCGAAGCGCGCGTTCAGGCGGCCAACCAGAGTCGGCTGGAAGTTGGTACGGTCAACGACCTTTTCGAGGTCCTGCTGGCTCGTGGCGATGAGCCAAACCTTGCCCTTGCCCTTGTTGGCGATCATCTCGGCGAGGCTGTTCAGCTCGCCGATGCGCTCGTTCGAGTCGCCGATGAACGTGCCCATCTCGTCGACGACTAAGACGAGGTGCTGCGTCTTGCCGCCCGTGGTCTTTTGGGCATCGACCCAGGCCACGAGCTCGTCTGCGATACCTTCCGCCGTGAGCTTCTCGTGACGGAACATGTCGGTCAGCGCTTGCAACGCAGACGGCTCGTCCGGGTACTCTTTCGGGTCGATCTTGGGTAGAACCTTCGAGAGGCGCCGGCGGACCGTCATGAGGTCGTCGCGTCCTTCCGCACTTCGCCACGGAACACCGTGAAGGGACTCGAAGGTCGCGGCGAGCTTCTCGAGGAGACCCCGCTGCTGGAGTCGGCGCTCGACGCGAGCGACGATGAAGTTGTCGCCATATCCGATATCCCTGTAAAACTCGGAGAGAAGGATCTCTCCCACCGAGTTGGGATTGGTCAGCGACTGGCGGCTCTTGATCTCGAAGGCGATGGTTCGAACCTGCGTGTTCAGCTTTATCTCCCCGAGGCGCAGACGGACATCCTTGCCGCGCTGGCTGTCTGAGAGGTGCTTCACAAAGGCGTCGATGCAGCGCTCGCCACCAGAGCCAAGCTCGTCGTTCTGCAAGAGGTAGCCGAGCACCTTTGCGAAGTGCGATTTGCCCGAGCCAAAGAAGCCGGACACCCATATCCCGACGACGTCGCGCGAGGCACCGCCGCGCCGGATCGTCTCGCTCACCTGCGTGAAGGTGTCGACGATACGCTTCAGCTCTTCTTCGATCTTGTCGGTGACGACGTACTCGCGGACCTCGCTGGCCAGCGCCGAACGATCGAATACCTTGACGACGCCTTCGATCTTTTCGCCGATGTCGCGCCTGATGATTTCTCGAACGGTCGTCATGTGCCGGCTCTCTTCCTCGATGGCATCGTCCAGGCCCTCAGCGCGCGAACAGCTTGATGGCCAGGTAGTTTGCGCCGTCCGCCTGATTCATGAAGTGAAGCTTGCCACCGCGTTCCTCCCCCGGGAATCCGAGAACGATGCGCGCTTCGAGGTCTCGCAGACCGCGAAGAACCTCTCCGTACCGGACCAGGGGATACAGCGCGACGGTCGCGTACACGAACACGTTCCCGCCCGGGACCTTGGCAGCTTCTTCCGTGAGGCGCGCTTGCAGGGCGGCCTCGGACCGCTTCGAGAGCCCCTGCTGCATCCAGCGGTAGTCCTCGAACTCATCCTCCTGGAGCGATTCGATCTGTTCCTCGCTGAGGCCCGCGAAGAGGAACCCGGTCAGGTCCAACAACCGATACCCAATGCCTTTGGCATCGAGCTCTGGCACGAAAGTGTCGAGGAGGTACTCGCGGAAGTCGAGCTCGCGGCCGGGTGGATAGATCAGCAGGATCGAGCTGTCGGTCTTCACGCCCCGATCGTGGCGAAGCGGCGTTTTCAGGATCTCGAGAAGCGCGGTGAACATGCTCTCCATCAGGCGCCCCTCACGTCGAGGTCGACGACATCGCCCTGCATGCGAAAGCGCAGTGCGCCGGCACGGTTCATCTCGCCGAGAGCATCGATCACCTCGGTGGTGTCGAGGCAAAGCAGCTTGAATGCGGGTGCCCGAACGATGTCGAGCGGCGCCACGCCGGCCAGTCGAAGGGCCCGCACCAGAAGGCGCATCGGAGCACCGTAGAGCGCGGGTCGGACAGAGGTCTTGCGGATCGTGCCCCGAGCGAGGCCGAAGTCTCGAATGCTCGCCATGTACTTCTGAGCGACAGCCACACGTGTCTCGTCCGACCACGCGCGCGCTTCCGGGTGCAAACGATATGCGCGCTCGATGAAGGCGAGCACATCCGCGAGGCGGATGTCGGTGGGGGCGCGACGAAGCAGCGGGAAAAGCAGCTCGAGACCGAGGTCCGTCACGAGGCGGTCGTTGAGGGCGAAGAACACGTACGCGGTGAGACTGCGCTCCGGTTCTGAGGCACTCCGCTGCCACTCGGTCCAGAACGCTGCGAAGAGTGGGTCTTCGGCGTCGAGACGATAGCGCGCCTTGAGCTCCTTCCACAGCTTCTCCCGCGCCGCCTTGGATGGCTTTGCCAGCCGGTTCTCGTCGACCACCCGGCGCCGGTATTCGGCCGAGGTGAGGGCCTTCGTCTCGCCGTCGAGCAGCTGGTGAAGCTCCGTGAACAAAGCCGAGCGCGCGGAGAGTCTCGACGAGTACGGTGCTGCCGGATCCAAACCGGCCACTGCCGCGGCACGGGCCACCGCATGTGCACCATTGGCCTTTGATTGTGGCTGGTGGAACGTCATCGTCCCTCGTCAGCGTCAGGGTCGATGTCTTGGCGATCTGCCGCTCCTCCTGCCTTCACCCAACCGTCCACCTCGTCGCGCTTGAACTTCCACAGACGACCCACGCGATGGGCTGGCATGCTCTTCGCGCTGATCCACGTGTAGACCGTGTCCTTGCTGAGGCCCAGGTACTCGGCAATTTCGTCCACGGAGAGCCATCGGTCGTCGATGGTCATGTGGCCCGCGCCGACAGAAAAGCGATTGAGCCCATAGGATCGTATTGGCTTATGTATGGTTTAATTGGGTTTCATAGGGTTCCCAAGGATATAGCCCGCCTGTGTCTGGTGCTCAATCTGGCTCCCATGCGCCTCGCCAGTCCGTTGACCACAGTCCAACAAGTGTACTCTCTGTGGGGTACTAGATTACCCATTGGTAACTAATACGCTGGATTGACCTCGGTCCATCCCGACCACGTCGAGGTGCTGCATCGTCGCCGACCCTGGCGGCGCCCCTCACCGCCGCTTCCACGTCAGCCGCACCGCGAACAGGCAGAAGCCACCGAGGGCGAGGAACAGCAGGCTGCTGACCAGCCAGCTGGCCCAGCGCCAGCCGAGCTCGCCGAAGCCCCAGACAAGGCCGACGCGGCGCGGCTCGTCCTTGCCCGACAGGATGCGGACAGCGGGGAGCTCGCCGGTGCGGTTGGTGGCAAGGCGGCGCTCGATGCGGTTCGACGCATGCGATCGCGATCGCTGCGCGCCCATCGCCTCGATCTGGGCGTTGATACGCCGGGAATGCTCGGCCATCCCTTCTTCCCAGCTGCGACCGGCCCAGGCGTTGTCGGTCGGCGCCTGGTAGGCCTTCTCCTCCTTCTCCGACAGGTCGATGACGCAGGCGTATTCGGTCATGCCGATCCCGCGACTCGAATTGGAGCCGGAGCGTTCGCGCACGCAATCGACATGGGCGGCCTTCAGCCTGCCCGCGTCGCTGCCGGCACCGAACGCCGCGCGCGTGTCCTCGACGATCCCCCAGCCGCCGGGCAACGTAAGCCGGTAGAACGGAAAGCCGATGCAGATCAGCCCGGCCGGGAGCAGCAGGAGCAGGGCGACGGCCCGCGCGATCCGGATCCGCAAAGGCATGTCAGAGCAAGTCCTCAATCGGCGCTGAATGATGTGACGCAAGAGCTGGTCGGCGAAGCAGGGATTGGGAACGCCAAGCAGGATCCCAGGCACGCCGATGAGCGTTCGGCCGGATGACGCGTACCGGCCGACGGTGATCCTCCCGGGCGCCGCCCGCGTACAAGCCTCATGGAACATGCCTCGAGACGCGCGCCGCCGAGACTGTTGCTGGCATCGGCGATGATCCTTCTGGGCGCTTGCGCCTCGCCGCCACAGATCGCGACCCAGCCGGCCGAGCAGCCGTTGGTGATGGAAGAATTCTTCGCCGGCGTAACCGACGGCGAGGGCGTGTTCGTGAACAGCTGGAGCGGGGCGGAGCGGCGGTTCCGGGTCGTGATCGCGGGCTCGTGGGACGGCAAGGAGCTCACGCTGGTCGAGGATTTCGACTATGCCGACGGCGAGAAGGATCGCAAGACCTGGCGGCTGCAACGCCACGGACCGGGCACCTTCACGGGAACCCGCGAGGACGTCGTCGGGCAGGCACGCGTGTGGACCGAAGGGCGGCGCGTACGATTGGAGTACTCGGTCGAGCTCGGCGGCTGGACCGTCGACTTTGCCGACCTCCTGGCAGTGCGCGCCGACGGCAGCGTGCTGAACCGGGCCATCGTCGCGAAATGGGGGCTGCGGATCGGGCGTGTCGAGCTGGTGCTGCGCAAGCGTTCGCCCTGACATGATGGCCGCCTCCTCCCGCTACAGCGGCGGCCGCCAGGTGGTTGCGCTGCTCGCCTTCGTCGCCGTCTGCCTGGCGATCGGTGCGATCGGTGGCGCGGTGACCTCGACCAGCGTCGACACGTGGTACAGGGCGCTGCATAAGCCGGCCTTCAATCCGCCGGACTGGGTCTTCGGGCCGGTCTGGACCGTGCTCTATGTCGCCATGGCGGTTGCCGCATGGCGAGTCTGGCGGCGACCCGGTCCGGGGGCACGGACTCTGTTGTGGCTTTTCGCGATTCAGCTGGCTCTCAATCTGATGTGGAGCATTGTGTTCTTCGGGTTCCGCCAGATCGGAGTGGCCCTGGTCGAGATCGTCGTGCTGCTCGCCGTCATCGCCATCACGGCCGTCGCCTTCTGGCGCGTGGACAAGGCGGCCGGGCTGCTGTTCGTTCCCTATGTCGCCTGGGTCGGGTTCGCGACCGTTCTCAATGCCGCTCTCTGGCACCTCAACTAGAGGCGTGTGGTGCCGCGGCGAGGTTGCGGAAGCGCCAAGCAGCCGATGACGGTGTGACGGCGGCGCCGCAAAGGCTGTGCTCGCGGCTCCTTGGAAATTCGAGCCGAAGCAAGGTCGTGGCGGATTGGGACCGCGCTGCAGGGCGTTCGGCCCGGCCGGAGTTGCCGTCGGGCCAGCCGCCCTCTCGCTACCCGGCGGGCCGGGCCTGGCCCGGCTCGACGCCGAGCGTCCGGCAGAAGAAGGCCGTCATCTCGGCGCGGAACAGCGCGGCCTGGGTGCCCTGCGAGCCGATGGTGGCACCGCGCACGCCGTACCCGGCCTTCAGCGCATAGACCGCGAGATCGCGGTCGGTGAGCCTGGGGTCGGGCCTTTCCCCGGTCGGATGGACGAAGGCGCCGTCGTCGGCGAGATAGCCCGTCGGCGCCGCCGGCGACACCGAGGCCTCGGCAATGTGCTGGATCGGCTCCTCGCGATCGAAGCTGTGCTCGGCGCCGGCGACGATGCGGATCGTGGCGGCAGCGCCGCGCAGACGGAGCGCCTGGACGTAGCCCTGCGCCTGCTGTGGCGACACCCAGTCGTCCTGGTCGCCGACCAGCACGCGAACCTCGGTCCGGCCGACATCGGGATCGAGGAACTGATGGCCGCACCAAGGATAGGCCGCCAGCACCGCGCGCGCCCCGAGGTCGCGGCCGTGCACGGTCTCGCAGAAGCGGCGCGTCGCGGCGGTCAGCGCCGCGGAGCCGCCGCGGCTGTGACCCTGCAGGCCGATGCGTGCCGGATCGAGGGCGGGGTGGCGGGCCAGGACCCCGACGGTCGCGGCAACGTCGTAGGCGGATGCCGCGAAGGAGAATTGCGCCTGGTTGGCGACGGTCGAGGTAACGCCCCTCGCCCCGAAAGGATCGAGGACGAAGGCGGCGAGGCCCAGGCTCACCAGCGTCTCGGCGTGCTTCAGGTGTGACGGCGCGATGCTGAGGCTGCCCGGCACGATGACGACGACCGGCACCCGGGCCTTCGCCTCCGTCGGCAGGAACAGCTTGCCATCGACCGTGACGCGCGGCATCGCGGCGGGCGCGCTGATCGTCTGCCAGTAGTTCACCGGGCTGGCGCTGGGGATGTCGATCGTCTCGCCGCGCGCGCCGCTGGCGAAGACGACCTCTCGATCGCGAAAGCGCTGGTGGGTGCTCATGACGTTCCGGATGGCAGGAGTAGAAGGGGAGGGAGGTGCAGGCCGTCGAGCATACCGACACTGCAGCCGATCCGGTACCGTCGTGCGGACGGTCGATGATGCGGTAATCGTGGTCTGCCTGTGCATGGCGGCCGGCAAGGGAACAGGACCTTCGCCGCCGCAGCGATTTTCAGCGGCCTGCCAGGCCGCTTTGAGCGCTTGGCCGTTTCACACGATATGCTAACGTCGTCGCAACGGGGAATAAACCCGCTATCGCGTGAGTCTGGGAGGACACAGCTATGCGCGCACGCTCGGCATTCGTGGTCGGCACCTTGGCTGCTTTCGTAACGGCAGCGTCACCGGTATTTGCCCAGAAGCAGGGCGGAACCCTTCGGGTCACTCATCGCGACAACCCGCCCAGCGCCTCGATCCACGAGGAGGCGACGAATTCCACCATCATGCCGTTCATGGCGGTATTCAACAATCTCGTGATGTTCGATCCGCGGGAGAAGCGGAATTCGGCGGACAAGATCGTGCCCGATCTGGCCGAGAGCTGGTCGTGGAATGCCGACGAAACCAAGCTCACATTCAAGCTGCGTTCAGGCGTGAAGTGGCACGATGGCAAGCCGTTCAGCGCCAAGGACGTAAAATGTACCTGGGATGCATTGACCGGCAAGGCAGACGAGAAATCGGATCTGATCCGCAAGAACCCGCGCAAGATCTGGTACATCAACCTCAAGGAAGTCACGGTCGGCTCGGATACAGAGGTGACCTTCCATCTCGGCCGGCCGCAGCCGTCGTTCCTGTCGATCCTGGCCGCGGGCTACTCGCCGGTCTATGCCTGCCACGCCAACGGCCGCGACATGCGATCCAAGCCGATCGGCACCGGGCCGTTCAAGGTGGTGGAGTTCAAGCGCAACGAGTCGATCAAGCTGGTGCGCAATCCCGAGTATTGGAACAAGGGGCTGCCCTATCTCGACGCGATCGAGTACAGGATCGTGCCCAACCGCAGCACGCGCGTGCTGGCCTTCGTCGCCGGCGAACTGGACCTGACATTCGACGCCGACATCACTTTCCCGCTCCTGAAGGACGTGAAGAGCCAGGCACCGCATGCAGTCTGCGAGGCTCGCACCACCAACGTGAGCTCGAACCTGATCGTCAACCGCGACGCGCCGCCGTTCGACAATCCCAAGCTGCGCGCGGCCCTGGTCCTCGCGCTCGACCGCAAGTCGTTCAACGAGATCCTGTCGCAGGGCAACGACGTGGTCGGCGCCGCCATGCTGCCTCCGCCGAGCGGCGTCTGGGGCATGCCGCCGGACGAGCTCGCGAAGCTGCCGGGCTACGGACCGGACATCGAGAAGAATCGGGCCGAAGCGCGCAAGATCATGGAGGAACTGGGCTACAGCGCCGCCAAGCCGCTGAAGGTCAAGGTGTCCACCCGCAACATCGCTGTCTACCGCGATCCCGCCGTCATCCTGATCGACCAGCTCAAGACCATTCACATCGACGGTGAGCTCGAGCCAATCGACACCACCGTCTGGCACACCAAGGTAACGCGCAAGGACTACGCGATCGGCTTGAACCTGACCGGTCTCGGCATCGACGATCCCGACGTGAACTTCTACGAGAACTATCACAGCAAGTCCGACCGCAACTACACGGGCTACAACAATCCCGAGGTCGAAAAGCTGATCGAGGCGCAATCGGCCGAGCGCGATCGTGCCAAAAGGCTGAAGATCGTGGGTGAAATCGAACGACTGCTGGTCGAGGACGGCGCGCGGCCGATCATCAACCACGGCGCCGCCAATACGTGCTGGCAACCGGCGGTCAAGGGCATCGTCTTGCAGCAGAACAGCATCTATAACAGCTGGCGCTTCGATACCGTCTGGCTCGACCGCTAGCCCCGATGCCATAGCAGCACCGGAGGCTTTCATATCGAACGATTTCCCGCATCGGCCGCTCGACTTCCTTCCCGTCCCCGCGGCCGAGATGACACCGCGCGCCCGCGCCTTTGCCGACGAGCTCATGCGTCGCCGCACCGTGCGAGAGTTCAGCGACCAGGGGGTCGATCGTGCCATCATCGAAGCCGCGATAGACGCGGCGCGCCACGCACCCAGTGGCGCCAATCACCAGCCCTGGCATTTCGTCGCCGTGTCCGATCCCGTCGTGAAGGCACGGGTCCGCGAAGCCGCCGAGGTCGAGGAGAAGGCCTTCTACGACGGCAAGGCCACCGAGGAATGGCTGCGCGCGCTGAAGCCTCTGGGCACCGACTGGCGCAAGCCGTTTCTCGAGACGGCGCCATGGCTGATCGTGGCGTTCGCCCAGCAATGGGGAAACTGGCCCGATGGATCGCGGAAGAAGAACTACTACGTGCCCGAGTCGGTCGGCATCGCCTGCGGCTTTCTGCTCGCGACCCTTCACCATGCCGGCCTGGCGACGTTGACGCATACGCCCAACCCGATGGGATTTCTCGGCACCCTGCTGGGCAGGCCCAGGAACGAGAAGGCCTACATGATCGTCGTCGCCGGCCATCCTGCACCCGACGCGGTGGTGCCGCTGCATGCGCTGGCCAAGAGGCCGTTCGACGAGGTCGCGACGTTCGTCTAACGGCCGCGCCTGGCGGCTGCAGGCCGCGCCGCCCAGCACGCAGAGCCTGGCGCAATGCGGGCGGTCAGCGCCGAGGCCATTTCCCGGCATAGGGCCGGGCAAGTGCGCGCTCGACCATCTCCAACCGATCCTGCCCGTAGAACATGTCGCCGTCGACGAAGTAGGTCGGCGAGCCGAAGACCGAACGGCGGATCGCCTCCTCGGTGTTGGCCCGATAGGTTGCCTGCACCTCGGGGGCCAGGGCGAGGTCGAGCAGCGGCGCCGGATCGAAGCCGGCGTCACGGCCGATGGCAGCCAGGGTCGATCGATCGGCAAGGTCGGCATCGTGCAGCCAGTGGTTCTCCAGCAGCGCGTGGGCCAGCCTGTCGATATCGAGACCGAGCCTGAGGCCCGCGATCAGCATGCCGTTCGGAAGAGCGATGTCGTTGGCATGATGCGTTGGAATCCGGCCGATCCACGGCGCATCTCGTTCCTCGCTCCAGCGTTCGATCTCGCGATCGAAGTAGTATGCGACATGCGCCTTGCTGCGGCGGCCGAAGGGCACGGCACCCGCCTCTGCCACGACGCGGCGGAGATCGACTGGCCGGTGCGCAATCCGCCGGCCGGAGGCCGCGGCGATCGCCATGAAGCGCGCGGAGCCGAGATAGGCGAAGGCGGAATGCGCAGCGTAGAAATACTCGATCTCCTTCACGTCCTCTCCTCTCGCGTCCGGCGTCGACCTCCGCTGGGCAACGCAGTGAGGTCTACCTGAGGCTCGCTCGCCCTATTCGGGCTCGAGACCGATCTCCTTCAGCACGGCCAGCATCACCTCGGTGTCGCGCTTGAAGCGGGCGTTGGTGGCGGCGAAGTCGAGCGGGCCCTTGATCAGGTAGTTGGTGAGGAGCTGCTGCACCTTCGGGTCGGTGCCGGCCTCGAACAGCGCGTCGGCGAGCTTCTTGACGATGTCGGGCGGCGTCGCCGAGGGAACGGCGAAGGCGGCGAAGGCGCGCGTGCCGTAGAAGCCGCCCTTGGCACCCTGCTCCTCCATCGTCGGCGTATCCGGCCAGGCCGACAGGCGATCGCCCACCACGGCGATGATCCGGCCCTTGCCGGAGGCGATCACCGGCGACGCTCCGGCGGGGCTGCCCGAACCGCCATCGAGCTGCTGGCTCGTCACGTCGGCCCACATCGCGGCCTCGCCGCGATACTGCACGATCTCGACCTTGAAGCCGTATTGCTTGGCCATGCTCTCGATCAGCACATGCGGCGTCGAGCCGGCGCCGTAGGCGCCCCAGTTCACCTTGTCGACCTTCTTCGCGTAGGCAACGAACTCGGCGAGGTTCCTGGCGCCGGTCTTCTCGGCCGCCACGACGGGACCGCCGGTGCTGGTCGTCATCGCGAGGTAGGTGAAGTCCTTCTCCGGGTCGTAGGGCAGGTCCTTCACCGTGACGCGGTTCTGGATCAGCGACGAGGATATGGTGCAGAGGATCGTGTAGCCGTCGGGCGCCGCGCGCTTGACCTCGACGGCACCGATGGCGCCGCCGGCGCCGCCCTTGTTCTCGACGATGACCGTCTGGCCGAACTTGCGCGCGAGGAAGTCGCCGAACGAGCGGGCGATGCCGTCGGTCTGGCCGCCGGCCGGATAGGGCACGACGATGCGGATCGGCTTGGAGGGGAAGGCAGCGTCGCCTTGCGCGAAGGCGCGGGTGAACAGGGCGGGCGTCGCCAGGACGCCGGCAGAGGCCGCCAGGATGCGGCGGCGAGTCGAATTCAAGTTGTTGCCTCGCTTACGATTTGGCGGGACCTTAGGTCAGCGCGTGCGATGTGGGCAAGCGAAGCTTGGCCACATGCTCGTTGTGATGCCGATGAAATTGCCCGCTGGCCCGTTCTTCCCGCTCCGCTTCTCGCGTCGATGCAGAACCGAATCATCGGTACACACAGCGGATTTCTGTTATTCAAGCTTTCGGTTGGCTTGGCTGCAATCGATAGCGTCGGTGCGACGTGACCCGGCTGCCGATCGAGATGACGGGCAGTTGGGGGCAAGCGGCATGGGCAGCGGGGCAGAGGATCGGTGTTTTCGATTTCATCGTCTCCGGCGCGGGTTCCGCGGTGCGGCGGTGGCGGCGCGGCTTTCGGAAGATGGCCGCCATGCGGTGCTGTTGCTGGAAGCGGGGTCGCCGGATCGTAGTTCCTGGTTTCATATCCCGTTCGGCCCGGGTTGCGGATTCTTCCATCATGCCATCGGTGAAAAGGCCGCAGCCATGATCCTGGAGGATGCGCGCGCATGAAGCGAGATGGCTCGAGGTCGGCCGCGACCATGGGGCGGCGAGGCGGCGCTGCTCCCTCGGGAAGCGTTGGGTCGAGAAGGGGGAATCGCCGCTTAACGTGGTCGGATCGAAGGGATCGCGTATGCGTGGGTTGCTGACTGTCGCCGACACGATCGAGCGCGTGTTGCGCACCATCGCCGAGTGGACGGGCTGGCTGATGGTCGTGCTGATGGTCGTCATCTGCTTCGATATCATCAGCCGCAAGCTGGGCTACCAGATCCCCGGCATGGGCTCGACCCGGCTGCAGGAACTCGAGTGGCACCTGCACACCATCCTGTTCTCGATGTGGCTCGGCCAGTGCTACATCCTCAACGCCCACCCGCGCGTCGACACCCTGACGGCCAACCGGTCGCTGCGCACGCGGGCGTGGGTCGAGATCGTGGGCTGTCTTGCCTTCGCGCTGCCCTACGCCGGCGTCGTCGCCTGGTTCGGCCTGGGGTTCGTCGCCACCTCGTACCTGATCGGCGAGAGCTCCGAAGCCGTGGTCGGCCTGTCGCAGCGCTGGATCATCAAGGCCTTCTTCGTGCTCGGCCTGTGGATGCTGGTTGCCGCCATCGTCGCGGTGATCCTGCGGCTGATCGTCTTTCTTTCCGGCGGGGTGGCCGGCCGTCGCGCCGACCTCAACATCGAACGCTTCGTCGACCCGACATGATGTCCTGCGGTGTGCCGTCGTGATCGCCTGGCTGAGCGAGAACCTGGCGCTCGTCATGTTCGTGACGATGTTCGCCATCATCTTCTGCGGCTATCCCGTGGCCTTCGTGCTGGGCGGCACCGGCCTCGCCTTCGGCCTGATCGCCTGGAGCGTGGGCGACTTTCCGCTGGTCAAGCTCACCAACATCCTGCTGCGCATGTGGGGCGGCGTCGCCGTCGATCCCGTGCTGGTGTCGCTGCCCATGTTCATCTTCATGGGCGCGCTGCTCGAACGAAGCGGCGTGGCCAAGGACATGCTCGACGCCTCGCAGGTCATGCTGCGCCGCACGCCGGGCGGGCTGGCCGTCGCGGTCATGGTGATGGGCACCATCCTGGCGGCGCCGATCGGCGTGGTCGGCGCCTCGGTCATCATGCTGTCGCTGATCTCGCTGCCGCCCCTGCTGGCGGCGGGCTACGACAAGCGCCTGGCGATCGGCACCATCGGCTCGGCGGGGACGCTCGGCATCCTGATACCGCCATCGATCATGCTCGTCGTGATGGGCGAGATGCTCAACACCTCGCTCGGCGCACTGTTCGCGGCGGCGACCATCCCGGGCTTCCTGCTGTCGGGTCTCTATCTCGCCTACATCTGGGGTGTCGCCATCGCCAAGCCCGGCTGGGCGCCCAAGATGCCGAAGGAATCGGGGCCACAGACCTGGGGGGCGCTCCTGAAGGTCGTGGCCTTCGGCATGTTGCCGATGACCGTCCTGATGGTGGTGGTGCTCGGCTCGATCTTCGCCGGCTTCGCCACCGCGACGGAGAGCGCCGGTGTCGGCTGCGCCGGCGCAATCCTGATCGCGTGGATGAACGGCCGCTTCAGCCTTCGGATGATCAGGGAATCCATCAGCGACGCCTGCCGCGCCAACGGTCTCGTCTTCATGGTGGTGCTGGGCGCCACCGGCTTCTCGCTGATCTTCCGCGAGCTGGGCGGCGACGAGCTCATGCTGAGCGTGCTCCTGCAGCTCGGCGTCGACACGCCGTGGGAGATGCTGATCTTCGTCATGATCCTGATCTTCCTGCTCGGCTTCCCGTTCGAGTGGATCGAGATCTGCCTGATCGTGCTGCCGATCTTCGCCCCGATCCTGGCCAGGATGGATTTCTCCAGTCACATCGGCAACAACGCCTGGTTCATGCCCTGGTTCGCCACGCTGGTGGCGGTGAACCTGCAGACCTCCTTCATGTCACCGCCTTTCGGGGCCACGCTTTTCTACATGAAGGGCACCGTGCCGCCCGGCGTGTCGATGACCGACGTCTACCGCGGCATGTACCCGTTCCTCATCCTGCAGGTCATCGGCCTCTTCCTCTGCCTCTATTTCCCGAGCCTGTCGCTGTGGCTGCCGGAAGTCACCGGCATGCTCGACTGATCCCGTCGACGAGTCCCCCTGGCTCACGTGCCAGAGCGAACCTCGACCCACTGGTCCTTGATCTTCAGCCGGTGACGGACGACGCCCGGCTTCAGCGCGGCTTCGATGAAACAGCCCTTCTCGGCCGCCGCGAGCAGCCGACGCTGATCCGCCTCCGGCACGGCGGCGCCAAGGTCGATGTCCATGGTGAAGGCGACCGGTGCGCTGACATAAGGCGCACTGCCCTGCTGCACGCGTTCCCAGTGGCAGCGCGTGTCCACCGCGATGTCGTCCACCTCGATCTTGAGGCGTCGCGCGAAGGCACGGAGTTGCACCATGACGCAGGCGGTCAGGGCGGAGGTGAAATAAGCCAGCGGATAAGGTGCGCTGGAATTGCCGCCATGCCCGGGCCCTTCATCGGTGGGCAGGTCATAGACTTCGCTGGGCAGGCCGCCGGGTCGGCGGACGGTGATGTCGTTGCGGAAGCCGCCAGTGTTGCGGCCCTCCGCGTCGAAGATGACGTCGCCGCGGATCGTCGCCGGTGCGTCGGCCATGTTGGTCTCCCCGATTTTCCGTTCCGGGCATACTCCAGCACAGGCGGGGCATGTGGCGCCACCCCGGCCGGCTGTCCTCGCTCATGAAGCCATTCGGCCACGGGATCGCTTTGTCGTTGGATGTGTCGCGGGCAAGGAAGCGCGCGGCGGGCTCGAGCCGCAAGCATCCGCCGATCGCGTGACGTCGGATCAGGCGGCGAGACGTCTGCGCCAAAACCTGTTGCCGATATAGACGATGGCAAGCATGCCGAGGCCGACGAGGTCGGTATAGAGACCCGGCGCCAGCAGCCCGAACGCGCCCACGACCAGCAGCGTGCGCGAAAGCCAGCCGATCGCCCCGGCGCCGTAGAGCCATCCTTCGAGCCCTGCCGCCAGCAGCCAGACCGCGAAGCAGGCGGTCGTGACGTCATGGACGATGTGCAGCGGCGTGCCGATCAGGATGAGCGTCGGGTTGAGCACGAACAGGAACGGCAGCACGAAGTTGATCAACCCCAGCCGCATCGCCCAGATGCCGGTTCGCCAGGGATCGGACTTGGCGATGCTGGCCGCGGCGATGGCGGCAAGCGCCACCGGCGGCGTGATGAAGCTGATCAGACCCCAGTAGAGAATGAACAGATGGGCGCCGATCGGATTGAGCCCGCCGCCGAAGGGCTGCGGGTGGCAGATGCTTCCATCATGCCATCCGTGGTCGCCGGCAACACCAATGCGCCTTCCATCATGATCGGTGAGAAGGCCGCAGCCATGATCCTGGAGGACGCGCGCGCATGAGGCGCGATGGCTCGAGGTCAGCCGCGAAAATTGAGCGGCCAGGCGGCGGCTGCTTCCTCATGCACTCCATGCCTGTGGGACGAACCCGAAAAGGCGAACAATGATCGAGGATAGGTCGCGCTAGCGCAGGGTCTTCGCGCAGTCCTCGAGCGCCGCGAAAACCGCGGCGGCGTCGGTGACGTCGAAGTAAAGCCTTCCCGTCACGCCCTCGGCGCGGACCTCCATCTCGCCTTTGGGCGCATTGGCTACGTCGCCGCGAAAGCTCGCGCCGATGCTCGACAGGATCACCAGATATTCGTCGGCAGCCTTGCCCAGCGCCCTCACGTCCTTCGCTCCGCCAAAGCGGAAGACGAGCGGTATGTCGGCATCCGGCGTGAAGGTTTTCGGCCAGAAGTGGACCATGAAGTTCCAACGCCCCTGCTTGCTCAGCCGGACGGAGAGCGCATTGAACGGCGAGGCGTTCAGCTCGTAGGCCGGGCGGTTGAACGCGATGCAGGATGTTCCGCCGGCGCTGATGCGCCAGTGGGCGATGCGCTGGTCGAACGCGGATTGCGCGGCCGCCGCCGACGGCAGCACGGCGGCGGCAAGCACGGCGATGCGAAGCCAAGGGCGCATGCTCATCTCCTGCGTGTCAGTTCGCCGACCACGTCGGACAACTCCTTGATCGACGCGGAAGCCCGGCCAAATCCGGCATCGGCTTGCCCCGCTCCAGGCAGCCGAGGTCGGCTATCGGCTCATCCTGCTCCTTGCCTCGCGTTGTAGCGAGGTCATCTTCCTGGAAAGCCGCGACGTGGCCGGCAAGGGCAGCCTGATCAAGGTTCCCGTTCAGGGGCCGCACGGTGCCCGCAAAGGAGATTGGCCGTCAGCCCGATCGAGCTCGCGACGGCGGCCCTCGCCGTGGAGCCGCGCGCTAGCCACCGAGCGGCACCGCCACCAGGACCAGCGCCGTCCCCAGCAGGGCAACGGACAAGCCGATCTGCCCGCGATTGCCTCCCGAGTAGTGAGCCCACCAGTAGCCAACGAGGAACAACAGCCCGACCTGGAGCGCATTGGCCACGCGCAGGGCAACGAATCCGTCCTGCAGCAGCAGAAGCGGGATCAACCCGGGGATCGCTGTCGCACTGACCAGGACCGCGATCAGGATGGCTGCAATCCAATCGTCTCGCCGAAGGCGCGCCCGTGCCGTGCCGGCATGCCTGAAGAGCTCGAGCAGGGACGCGTGGAGACTGGCCCTGTCCTCGGCCCGCATCGACGGTTCGTCCCGCAGGTCGAACTCGTCTCTGACGATGGAGAGGGCCTGCGCGTCGTTCGACGCAGCCTGCAATTTTTTCACGAACTGAAGGCGTCGGTTCCGGTTGAACAGCGTGCCCAGCAGGTAGAACGCCGCGTCGATCACTCCCCAGGCGACGTTGCAGCCGAGCAGCGCCAGAGCGAGCTCGAGACCGACGATGTCGGCCCGTGGCGAGAGCAACCGCGCCCCGGTGGTTATCGTGAGCGCCATGATCAGGCCGAACAGCACCTCGAGCAGCGTTTCCGACGGGTCGAGATAGCGTTCGACGAAGCGCGCGATCATGGCGCCCTGTCTCCCGGGCGCCGCGCCCGCGACAGTGACACGGTGAAGTAGACGTTCCAGCCTTCCGGGCGATTTTCGACAGCGAACTCCTTGTAGCCCCTGACGTTGAAGTCGGTCGCCAGCCCGCCGACCTGCATTGACCAGCCGATCTGCGGTCCCACGCCTGCCACGCGAGACCGGAAGCCGCCCGCCAGGGTCGAGCCGCCCGTGTCGGCGCTGAGCTGATTGAAGAGATAGCCGACGGCACCGACATAGAAGTCGTCGCTGAACGAATAGGACGTGCCGACGTCGATATGGGCATCCACCCCGCTCTGGTATCGCGTCACCGGGTTGATGAAATTGTAGGTCATGCCGGCCGTCACCGAGAGCTCGAAGCCCGATGGCGGCATGTAGGTGTAGCCCATGCCCCAGTCGATCGCCCAATGACCAAGTCCGACGCCGGCCAGGCGATTGGGGTCGTAGGCGCCGAGCGGCGCGCTGCCCATGACGTAGACCATGGCGTTGTGGCTGCCCGTCTGCCACTTGAGCGAGGCCATGGGATAGAGATCGCTGATCCCGGTGGCGGTATCGCTGTTGCCAGCCGAGAATGTGCCGCCACCTGGGCCGGCCAGCACACCCCACACGGACGTGTCGGCCCGGCCGGCCGAGAAGGTGACGCCGAGCCACAGCTGCCCGTTCAGCACCGCATCGGCAAAGGTGTAGCCGGGCGTCAGGTAGAGATACTGCTCGGTGGTTTCGTAGCCGAGCAGAAGGCCGCCGCCGCGCGAGAAACTGGTGCCAGCCGTGGCGCTCGCCTTGCGGAGGTAGAAAAGTCCTTCGAGCGAGAAGCCCGGATCGCCCGGCACCGAAGCGAAGCTCGCGAACTGGCCCGGGAGCCATACGCTCGATCCGCCCTCGTCGGCGAGAGCGGCCACGGGGAAAACCCCCGTGCAAAGCGCCACAGCCAGGGGCAGGACCACACCGGCGCTGGACCGCATTCGATCTCCCGTTCCAGGTCGAAATGTAACACAGGAGGCGCCCTCGAGGCATCGCGACTGTCGACAGGTGCGCGCCTTCGACCTGCGCGGCAGGGGTAGCAGGCCGCACCCATGACGCTCCTCGCCTGCGTCCTGGCACGCTGGGGCAGGCTCCGCCACCGGCGTGCGCGACGAGCCGCTGCCAATGGGGAACACCTCGAACAGGCTGGCGGCGACATTGGCCGACTAGGCCCACCATGTCCTGGTCGGGATCGACGGGCCGGCCGAGGCCGGTGCTATCCCGTCGCCACCGACTGCCGTTCACGACGCCGGGTCCATTGCATGTACACCGTCGTGACGGCCACGCACACGACCAGGTAGAGCAGCACCGCGGGCACCACCAGCCTGTCGTCGGGGAAGTTGGCGTGGGCCAGGGCGACGGCCACTGCCGGATGCCTCGAGCCGCTGGCGAGCGCCAGCATGGTGCGTTCCTCGGGCCGCGGACCGCCGAGCAGATGGCCTGCCGCGAGCCCGACCGCGACGAGCGCCGCGAGCGCGACGATCGTGCCGTTGCCGACGAGGGACGCGATTGCCGGCAAGGCGATGACCAGCACCGGCAGCAACGCCGCGGCGAGCAGCACCACGGCCACCACGAGGACAAGCCTCGCGGCTCGCTCGGCGAGCCGGGGCACCAGGAATCGCACCGCTATGCCGGCGGCCAGCGGCACGAGCACCGAGGTCGCCACGGCCTTTGCGACCGTTACCGGTGACATGGCGAGCGTCGCCGGGGAGAATCGGTCGAGCAGCGCCATGACGAGCGGTATGTAGGCCACGGACAGCACGGCCGCCGCCACCAGCAGGCCGATCGTGTACGTCCTCTGCTCGCCGACCTGCATCGCCTTGATGGGCAGGAACGGCGGCACCGGCGAGAGCGCGATCGCGACCAGCGCGATCTCTACCGCGCGGTGGAAGTCGAAAGCCAGAACCATCGCCACGGCAAACGCCGGGACCACGACATCCATGGCGGCGACCATGCGCAGCAGCTTGCCCGGATGGCGGAACATCGACATGGCGTCCTGTGCGGTCGCCGTCAGCCCGATGCTGAGAACGAGCAGAAAGATGCTCGTCTGCAAGATGACTGGTATCAGGTTCGCCAGGGTCATGGTCCTCCAGGCGTCTCCCGGAGCGATGCCGTGGCGCGCCGGAACGACCACCCATCTTACTACGACAGTACCTGCATGGCCTCGGGCCACCTGTGCCGGCTGGCGTCAGGAATGCCGAGTTCCTCATCGAGAACCACACCTGGGCACGCGAGACTGCGGTCGCGAACGCTGCAGTGTGCGGAGACCGTTGGATTTCAGGTCCTCCCGCTCCGCCACTGCTCCCTCTGTCCGGCACGTTGCGTCACCCCTGTCGGCCCGTGCAAATGTCGGCAAGCGTCCCGAAGCCGTGATCGGCGCCTGCACGGCGGGCAGTCGGCAGCGCCCAGGGTCGGGTTGCCGCTGCCGGCTGATCGGGCTTACTGTCCGGCCAGGCTTCAAGGAAACCCTCGATGCGTCACGATCGCCTGCGGGCACTGCTCAACGCCGGTGAGCCTTCGATCGGCACCGGCCTTCTGTCGCGCTGGCCCACGCGCGTGTCGCCGGCGGCGGCGATGGGCGCCGCCCTGACGGGCGAGGCCCGGCCATGACCGACTCGACGATCGACCTGCTGTTCGGCAAGGGTCACCTGCCGGTCAAGGTCCCGGCCGGCGTCCGTCCCACGGTCATCCGCAAGGGGGCGATGGCGAAGCTGCCGGACCCGAGCGGCGCCATCGCCGCCGCGCTCGCCGGCCCGATCGGCGCGCCGGCGCTGGCGGAGCTGGCACGGGGCAGGAAGAGCGCCTGCATCCTGATCTGCGACATCACGCGCCCGGTGCCGAACCGGCTGTTCCTGCGCCCGATGGTGCAGACCATGGTGGCCGCCGGCATCCCGCTCGGCGCCATCACGATCCTGGTCGCGACCGGCCTGCATCGCCCTAACGAGGGCGAGGAGCTCGCCGAGCTGGTCGGCGATCCCTGGGTGATGGCCAACGTACGGGTCGAGAACCACGACGCGCGCGACGAGGCCATGCACGTCCATTTCGGGCACACCGCGACGCGCGGCACGCCGATCGGGCTCGACCGCCGTTTCGTCGAGGCGGAGCTGCGCATCGCCACCGGCCTGGTCGAGCCGCACTTCATGGCCGGCTGGTCGGGCGGCCGCAAGGTGATCGCCCCTGGCGTGGCGCATCACGCGACGATCCGCACCTTCCACTCCGCCCGCTTCATGGAGGATCCGCTCGCCGTGCAGTGCAACCTCGTCGGCAACCCGCTGCACGAGGAGCAGCTCGAGATCGTGCGCCGGCTCGGCGACTGCTACGCGCTGAACACGGTGATCGACGAGGACCGCGATCTCGTGCACGTGACGTTCGGCGAGGTCATCGAGAGCCACATGGCTGCCGTCGACTTCGTCACCGCGTCGACCCGGATCGGCATCGGCCGGCGCTACAGGACGATCGTAACGTCCTCGGCCGGCTACCCGCTCGACAAGACCTACTACCAGACGGTCAAAGGCATGGTGACGCCGCTCGACATCCTGGAGCCCGGCGGCACGCTGATCATCGCCTCGTCCTGCTCCGAGGGCTTTGGCTCGCCCGAGTTCCGGGAAGCGCAGGCCCGCCTGGTCGCCATGGGGCCGGAGCGCTTCCTCGCCACCCTGACCGCGAAGTCGCTGGCGGAGATCGACGAGTGGCAGACCGAGATGCAGATGAAGGCGATGCGCGTCGGGCGCATCGAGCTCTACACCACGGGCCTCGACGCCGAGGAGCGCCGCATCACGGGCGTCGCCCTCACGCCTGACGTCGATCACGCGCTGCGCGAGGCGGTCGCCCGCCACGACGATCCGAACGTGGCCTTCATTCCCGAAGGTCCCTACGTCGTGCCGGTGTTCGCCGGCGAATGACCCTCGCGATCCGCCTCGACGCCGTGGGCGGCATCGCGGGCGACATGTTTGCCGCGGCCATGGTCGATGCCCTGCCGGAGCTGCGGGCCCGCGTGCTGGCGGATGCCGCGGCGGTGCTGCCGCCCGGCACCGGCACGCCGGTCTTCACGCCCGGCACCAGCGCCGGCCTGCACTGCCTGCGCTTCGGGCTTTCGGCTCCCGCCGGCGATCACCATCATCCTCACCATGCTCACGACCACCATCACCACGACCACGCTCACGCCGGCTTTCGCGACATGGTGGCGCGCCTCGCGGCCGCGCCGCTCAGTCCCGGCACGGCCGCGCACGCGACCGCCATCCTGCGCCGCCTGGCGGAGGCCGAGGCGGCGATCCACCATGTGCCGGTGGACGAGGTGCATTTCCACGAGATCGGCGACTGGGATTCGCTGATTG
>JALHMO010000051.1 GCA_022844015.1 Reyranella sp.
GCGGCCTGCGCCCAATCCCGGATCTTCGCCGGGTCGGTGCCAATGTCGCGGGACGGGAAAAGTGCGTTGAGCAGCATCGAGGTCTCCTTTGTGGAGACCAACTTACGACGTCCGGCGTCGACCGTCTCGACATAGTGGCGCTGAGCGCCGGCCGCGGCGCACCTGCTCCGGCTGCCGCATCATGCTCCGGGCAATCCAGCGTTCCACGATGCCCGAGAGAGCCGAGGCAGAAGGGTCGCCTCGGCAAGGTGCTTCCTCGCCGGGATGCCGCATCGGCGTGGTACAGTTTCCCGACCGCCCAGGGAGTGGATGTTGGCAACAGGGCAGACAGGCAGTGTCGCGCGTCTCGGGCCGAAGGCGAACCGCACCGGCGGGTCCATCGTTCGTTCGTCGAAGCAGCGGCCGTTGCCGCCGGCCAACCCGCGCAAGTCGGACCTTGCCCGGCAACGAGCCTCGAACCGGCCGGCCGACTGGTATCATCCGGCCGGCACGGCGCCCAGGCAGATCGCGCGCGACATCGACGTGATGGTCCTGCATGGCCTCGCCGCGCCATCCCCGCGATCGGGCATGGGCGTCAGGACGACGGGCACGGCATGAGCGACGACGCGAGCCTCTGGGTGGTCGTGCCGGCGGGCCAGCAGGCGGGCGGCGGCTGGATCGACGACACGCTGAAGCAACGCGCGTTCGAGCAGGGGCTGGGCGGCAAGGTGCCGCTGTCCGCCGACTTCCCGCGCCAGCGCATCGAGGTCGTGCGCGGCCCGCGCGCCGAGGAGCGCCTGCAGGAGCTGTACCTGCGTCGCGGCTGGAGCGACGGCCTGCCGCTCGTGCCGCCGACCGTGGCGCGGGTCAGGCAGGCGCTCTGCTTCACCGATCGCGCGCCGGCCGACTCGCTTGGCGAGGTCGAGCCGCTGAAGGGTCTCGCGACCGTCGAGAAGGTTGCGGCCAACGCCGTGATGGCGGGGTGCCGGCCCGAGTACCTGCCGGTCGTGCTGGCCGCGGTGGACTGCCTGCTCGATCCCGCCTTCAACATGCGCGGCGTGCAGACGACCGACGAGAACGTGACGCCGCTGCTGATCGTCAACGGGCCGATTGCGCGCACGCTCGACGTCAACGGCAGCTTCGGCGCCCTCGGGCCCGGCTGGCAGGCCAACGCCGCGATCGGCCGCGCCCTGCGCCTGGTGATGCACAATCTCGGCGGCGGCTGGCCCGGCGCCGTGGCCTTTGCCGGCCTGGGCCAGCCCGGCCGCTACACCCTCTGTCTCGCCGAGAACGAGGCGCAGAGCCCGTGGCCGCCGCTGCATGTCGAGGCCGGCCTCGCGGCCGATGCGAGCGCCGTCACGGTAACGCGCGCGGAGACGGTGGCGAACGTCACCGGCGGGCTGGCCGAGATCGCCAGCATCATGGGCACGGCGATGTCGGGCTTCGGCATCCTGTGGAACGGCAAGCCCACGGTGCTGATCGCCCCGGCTGTCGCCGCCGACTGCGCGCGCCGCGGCATGAGCAAGGACGACGTGCGCCGCTTCCTGTGGCAGCACGGCCGCTGGCGCCGCGAGCACTGGGAGAGATCGTGGCTCACCGAGCGCATCGTCGCCAACCGGCGCTGGCCCGACTGGGTCGAGGAGGCGGCGAAAGCCGGCGACATCCCGGTGACACGCACACCCGACGACATCGTGCTCGTCGTCGCAGGTGGCGACGTGCCGATCCCACAGAACGCCTACTGCCCGTCCTGGGGCTTCCCGCCGGCTCGCATCACGCGTGAGGTGCGGTTGCCGGCAGACTGGGAGGCGCTGCTGGCCGAGTCGAGAGATGCCGCCGCGGCGCTTGCAGCCGCACCCTGATACGACCTCCGCGGTCGAGGAATCTTCGGAGCGAGGGGCGTCGGCGGCTCACGGCCGAGAATGTCGTGCGGCTTTGACAGCGCGACAGCGCTGCGCATCATGGTCGCGTGACCGAACGCCAGCTCGATCTTTTCGCCGATGTCGACCTGCAGACGGAGGCGCATCCCTCGCAAGGCAAGGGGCCAACCATCGTCGCCGCCGACTTGGACGACGCGGAATTGATTGCCGCGATCCCTGGGGCGAGCCTCGCCGACAGCGCCGCGCTGGCTGCCGAGGCGGCGCGCCGCCGGCTCCGCGCCGCCGTACCGGCCCTGGCGGCGCTTTGCCGACGTCTCACCGGCTTCGGCGCGGACCGACCCGTGCCGGAGCAGGAGGCGGCCCTGCGCGCCCTCGCCGCAATCGGCGGTCCCGACGCCGCGCAAGCCGTGTCGGCGATGATCGGCCGCGCGGTGGTGCAGGGCCCGACATTGGTTGTCGCCGCTGCCGCCGCCGCTCAATTGAATGCGATGTTGCCGGCCGCGACGCTGGGATCGCTGCTTCAGCACCCCGATCCGGCCGTTCGGCTCGCCGGCTGCCGCTGTGCCCGTCCCATTGCGGAAGTCATGACCCTCCTGGTCGGTCTGCTCGGAGATCACGATTGGACGGTCGCGAGCGCCGCGGCGTGTTCGCTCGGGCGATTGGGTCGCAGCGAGGCTCGCCCGGCCCTCGAGAAACTGCTGAGGGAGCAGCCCTCCAGGGAGATCGTCGACGCGGTGGTCCCGATCGCGGACGAGGACTGCATGGTCCTTCTCCGCCAGCTCGCCCGCAACCGGCCGGCCTTCGCAGTGGCCGTTATCGAGGCGCTCGAGAGCATCGATCATCCGCGGGCGAACGTAATCGCGGCGTCGGTTCGGCGCGAAGCGGGACTCGCAGCCGGAACGGGCTGACCCGTTCAGTCGCTTTTTGGGGCAGCCATGATCATGACTGACTGGTGCTATGCCGCCATTGATACGTTCGCAATTCATCGGCGTTACGACGGCTGCATCCGTTGAGCGCGACGGTCTGCTTCAAGGCAGCTGGCATGCCGAGAGCGAGGCGCTGACATCTGGCAACGCCTTGTGCGTAATCGTTGCCACTTATCAGGTGCGTTGCGATGCGTGGCCCAGCGGCCCCAGCACCGGCTTCTCATGCGACCGCCGCTCCGCCGTCGTGCGCACGTCCTCCATCACCACGCGCACGCGGCTGTTGTAGGCATGGCGGATATGGGCGCGCGCGGCCTCCTCGGCGCGGCGCGGGTCGCGAGCGAGGATCGCCTCGACGACCTCGGTGTGCTCGCGGTCGGCCTCGGTGATGCGGTCGGGGGCGTGGTAGGTGGTGCGGCCAAGCAGCGGCACGAAGTTCAGCAGCGCCCGCAGGCTCCTCAGCAGGAATCGATTGTGGGCAGCGCCGTAGATCTGCTCATGGAAGGCCTGGTTCTCGCGGGCATGCGCCCGCGGATCGGCAGGTAGCGCGCGCATCGCCTCGAGCATGGCCGACAGGATGCGCCGCTCGGTGGGATCGGCGTGCTCGGCGGCCAGCGCCGCGGCGGCGCCCTCCAGCCGCTCGCGCGTTGCATAGAATTCGCTGATGGCGCGGAGATCGTAGAACGATACCTGCAGCCCGCCGGTGAGAGCGGGCTCCAACAATCCTTCAGCCAGCAGGCGGTGCATCGCCTCGCGCACCGGCGTGCGGCTGACCTTCAGCCAGGCCGATACCTCCGTCTCCATCACCCGCTGGCCGGGCTCCAGCGCGCTGTCGCGAATCGCCGCGTGCAGGCGTTCGTAGGCCCAGTCACTGCGGCCGCGTGCGCTGGGCCGGCCATCGTCCGGATCGGTGCCGAGAGCATCGAACGTCATCCGGTGGAGGGTATGCTCCCATCGTAAGTGCTTCAATAGAAAAGACAATACTTATGTATACAAGTGTATATTGACGCATGCGGCATCTCTGCGGCATCTTGGTCGACGGAAAGATCGAGCAAGCGAGAAAGGGGAAACGCGATGGCGAGCGCCACCGAGTACGATGTGATTGTGATCGGCGCCGGCAATGCCGCGCTGTGCGCCGCCCTGTCGGCACGCGAGCAGGGCAGCCGGGTGCTGGTGCTGGAGAAGGCGAGCGAGGAGGAGCGCGGCGGCAACTCGACCTTTACCGCCGGCGGCTTCCGCTTCGTCCATGACGGGCTCGAGGACCTGCGCGGCGACGTGCTGAGCGACCTGTCCGATGCCGAGGCGCGGCAGATCTACATCCCGCCGCTGCCGGCCGATCTCTACATGCACGACCTGATGAAGGTGACCGAGAGCCTCTCTCAGGAAGAGCTGGCCGGCCTGCTGATCGGCCGCTCGCGCGAGACCGTGGTATGGATGAAGAGCAAGGGCGTGCGCTTCATCCCGATGTTCGGCCGCCAGTCCTACAAGGTGAATGGCATCCACCATTTCTACGGCGGCGTGAACATCGAGGCGGTCGGCGGCGGCTGGGGCCTGGTCGATTTCCTGGTCAAGGCCGCCGAGCGCGCCAGCATCGAGATCCGCTATCGCACCGGCCTGCGCAAGCTCCTGCAGGAGAGGAGCGGCGCCGTGTCCGGCGTGCTCGCCTTCGGCCCCGACGGCTACGAGGAGATCCACGGCCGCGCCGTCGTGCTGGCGTGCGGCGGCTTCGAGTCCAACCCCGAGATGCGCACGCGCTATCTCGGCCCGGGCTGGGAACTCTGCCGGGTGCGCGGCACCAAGCACAATACCGGCGACGGCATCCGCGCCGCGCTCGACATCGGCGCCCAAGCCTACGGCGGCTGGTCGACCTGCCACGCCGTGCAATGGGACATCAGCGCGCCGCCGTTCGGCGATCGCGTCGTGCTCGACAATTTCCAGAAGCACTCCTACCCGCTCGGCATCGTCGTCAACATGGCAGGCGAGCGCTTCGTCGACGAGGGCGCCGACTTCCGCAACCACACCTATGCCAAGTACGGCCGCGAGGTGATGAAACAGCCGCAGCGCGCCGCGGTGCAGATCTTCGACAGCAAGACCATCGGCATGGTGCGCGACGAGTACCGCATCAAGCAGGTGACCAAGGCGGAAGCGAACACCCTGGAAGAGCTGGCGCAGGCGCTCGAGATCGATATCGCGGGCTTCGTGCGCACGGTCGGCGACTACAACGCCGCCTGCCAGCCCGGCGACTACAATCCGGCCATCCTCGACGGCAAGCACACGGCCGGCATCTCGCCGCCGAAATCCAACTGGGCGCTGCCGATCAGCGAGCCGCCCTACTACGGCTTCGTCGTGACCTGCGGCATCACCTTCACCTTCGGCGGGTTGCGCATCTCGACCGACGGCGAGGTCCTCGACACAACCGACGCCGTCATCCCCGGCCTCTATGCCGCGGGCGAGCTGGTGGGCGGTATCTTCTACCAGAACTACCTCGGCGGTGCCGGCCTTATGTCGGGCTCGGTGTTCGGCCGACTTTCGGGACGCTCGGCCGGCCAGCACGCCCAGCGGCCGGCGCGCGCGGCGGCGGAGTAGCGCCATGCCCCAGGTTGTCGACAAGATCTATCTGATCACCGGTGGAGCGAGCCTGATCGGCTCGCACCTCGCCGACGCGCTGCTCGCGGCGGGCGCCTCCGAGGTGCGGCTGCTCGACAATTTCTCCCTCGGCACGCCCGATACGATCGGCCATCTGCAGGCCGAGCCGCGCGTAAAGCTGGTGCGTGGCGACGTGCTGCGCCTGAGCGAGGTCCTCGATGCCAGCCAGGGCGCCGACGGCATCTTCGCCCTGGCGGGCTTCCTCACCCTTCCCATGCTGCAGAACCCGGCGCTCGGCGTACAGGTCAACACCGTGGGTTTGCTGAACACGCTGGAGGCGGCGCGCTTCGCCGGCGTGAGGCGGGTGGTGTTCTCCTCCTCCGTCGCGGCCTACGGCAATGCCGAAGCACCCGTTCTGGAGGAGGATGCGGCGACCGTGACGGCGACGCTGTCGCCGGTCAGCGCGGTCTACGGGGTCAGCAAGCTGTTCGGCGAATCGCTCTGCCGGCTCTACGCCCAGAAATACGGGCTGGAGTTCAACGCGCTGCGCTTCGCCTCGGTCTATGGCGAGCGCCAGCACGCCCGCGCCGTCAATGCCAACTTCATCGCCGAGACCTGGCAGCGCGTGCGCCGCGGCGAGCCGCCGATCGTCATCGGCGACGGCAAGGAGGTGCACGACTACATCTACGTCACCGACATCGCCGAGGGCTGCGCCGCGGCGATGACGAGCGACAAGCATGGGCTGGTGATGAATCTGGCCACTGCCGTCGACTCGACATTGACCGAGGTCGTGCAGGCCGTGCTGAAGGTCTGCGGCTCGACGCTGAAACCCGAGTATCGCGCCGATACGCGCGCGGTGCGCTCCGCCGGCGGCACGCATCTCGGCTTCAGCCGCAAGCGCGCCGAGTCGGCGATCGGCTGGATGCCGCGGGTGTCGCTGGAGGAAGGCATCCGCCGCTACGGCCGCTGGCTGGAGCAGCAGAGGCATGATTAGTCACCGGGAGCGCGCCGCTCTTTCATTCCCCTCCCCAGCTGTGCTGGGGAGGTGTCGCCGCCATACGGCGACGGAGGGGTCATGAGCAGCGGGACTGCGGCCTCTGACCCCTCCGTCGGCGATTCCGCCGACACCTCCCCAGCGAAGCTGGGGAGGAGAGTATGAACGCGCGCGGTGGCGCGCTATAGATGATGATCGACTCACCCGCCCGTGCCATCGCCCGGTTCGCCGCGACGCTCCGCTACGACGACATTCCGCCGGCCGTGCGCGAACGCGCACGGGTGCAGATCCTCGACGGGCTCGGCGTCGGCTTCGCCGCCAACGCCTACCCGTTCGCCGACAAGGCCATCGCCGGCGTCCACGCACTCGGTGGCGACGGCTCCTGCACGGTGGTGGGCCGCCGCGAGCGCCTGCCGCTGCGTGACGCTGCGCTGGCGAACGGCATCCTGATCCACGGCCTCGATTTCGACGACACGCACCTCGAGAGCATCGTGCACGCCACGGCGGCGTGCCTGCCGTGCGCGCTGTCGCTCGCCGAGGCGCTCGACCTGCACGGCCGAGAGCTTATCACCGCCTACGTCGCCGGCATGGAGGTGGCGATCCGGCTCGGCGCCGCGGTCAAGGGTGGCTTTCATCATGCCGGTTTCCACGCCACCGGCGTCGTCTCGCACTTCAGCGCCGCCATCGTCGCCGGCAAGCTCCTGGCCCTCGGCGAAGACGAGCTCGTCTCGGCGCAAGGCATCGCCGCCAGCTCCGCATCGGGCGTGCAGGTGTTCCTGGAGGAGGGCGCCTGGACCAAGCGATTCCATCCGGGCTGGGGTGCCGTGGGCGGCATCACGGCAGCCTATCTCGCGCGATCGGGATTCGTCGGTCCGAGCCGACCCTACGAAGGCAAGTTCGGTCTGTTCCAGACCCACCTGCAGGCCGAGGCTGCGACTGTCGATGTGGCGCGACTCGGCGCCGGCCTCGGCAGCAGATGGGAACTCGCGGAGACCGCGATAAAGCCTTATCCGGTCTGCCACTTCATCCATGGCGCCGCCGATGCCGCGCTCGCCTTGCGCGAGGAGCTTCCTTCGGTCGATGCAATCGCCCGTATCAGGGTCCTGCTGCCCGAGCCAACGCTGCCAATCGTGGCCGAGCCGGCCGAAGACAAGAGGCGCCCGCAGAGCGACTATGCCGCCAAGTTCAGCGCTCCATTCGTCATCGCCACCTGCCTGGTCCACGGTCGCTTCGGCCTCGCCGAGCTGAAGCCGGAAGCACTCGAGGATCGAGCCGTCCTCGCGCTTTGCGCGCGCACCGAGTGCAGGCGCGATCCGGACAGCGCTTTCCCGGCTTATTTCTCGGGCGGCGTCGAGCTCGACTTGAACGATGGCCGCCGCCTTCACCGCCATGTGCGCGTCAACAGCGGCGCCGGCGAGCGCGCGCTCTCGGTCGAGGAAGCTTCCGCGAAGTTCATGGCGGCTGCCGGCATGGTGTCGAGTGTCGACGCCGCGGGCCGGGCGCGCGACGCAATCCTCTCGATCGATCGGCGGCCGGTGCGCGCGACGGCAGGATCGCTCGGGAGCCATGGTCTTCCGGACCGCGAGCGCCTGCCCTGAGGCTTGCCGAAGGTCCCGCTCGCTCGGAGTCATGAGCGAGTGCGACTGTCGCCGTCCGGAAGAGCAAGAAGTTGTTACACTTGCGGCGTCTCGGCTGGCCTGGTGGCCATGAGCGAGGGGCGGGACGAGACGCGCTCGAACCAGGCCGCAAGGGCGGGCGCGTCGCTGCGCCAATCGTCTGAAGGATAGCGCCAGTCCTGGTACCCGCAGGCGACGGCGATGGTGATCTGGGCGAGGTCGAAGCCCCCGCCGAGCCCGGATGCCCGCTTGTCCAGGGCGGCGAGGCAGCGCAGCGAGCGGTCGCGCATCTTGCCGATGAAATCGGCAGACCGTTCGCGCTCCTCGCGCAGCAGCTCGGCGCGGCGTGCGATCTGCGCCTCGATAACGGCGTTGGCGACCGAGATGTCGGCCAGGGCACGCCAGCGCGCCGCTCCTTCGCGCGCCAGCAGGCGCCAGCCGCCCAGCTCGCCGTTGATGTAGTCGCAGATCGCGTGGGACTCGACGAGATGGAGATCGCCGGCGACCAGGGCCGGGATGCGCTCGACCGGCGTGTCGTGAGGGAAGTCACCGGGATGGTCGACCCGCCGGGTGCCCCAGCTGTGCGGCCATCTGGTCTGCACGAACTCGAAGCGGTCGCGAATCCCCAGCTCGAGGATCGAGACCACGACCCGGCGAACCCAGGGTGAGGCTGGCGTAACGTAGAGCTTCATCAGATCCTGCCGTGGATAGCGCTCAGGGCGCCGCTCAGCGCCCGCGCCGGATCGCCGGCCATCGCGGCACTGCGCCATCCGACATAGCCGTCGGGCCGGACCAGCACCGCGCCGGACTCCTCGATGCCGTAGGTCTCGTGCCAGCCGGTGTCGGCCGTTGCATACGCACCGGCACCAACCTCGATCGCGCGGACATCGAGGGAGCGGGCGGCGTCGATCCAGGCCGCGCCGCCCTTGCCGGTCATCAGGACGAAGCGGTTGCCCACAAGGTCGATCGAGGAGGTGCGCGCGACGTCCACGGTCTTCACCCAGACATGCGGTGCGCGGCCGCCGGGGCGACCGAAAGGCGTGTAGTCGGTCACCGGGTTGGCGATCACGGGCGGCTGGCTGCCGTCGGGCAGCACGGCTGCCGAGCGGTAGATCGCGCCGAAGATCATGCCCTGCTCGTTGAGGTACTCCGGGCGCGCACTCGCGGTCTGACGGGCTTTCTGCAGGCGGCCCATCGAGATGGCGTTGATCAGGCTCTGCTCGGTGATCGTCCTGCCGAGCGGCTGGCGCTCGTCGTGATAGGTGTCGAGCAGTGCCGGCGCCGCCGTTCCCTGCACTACCGCGGCGAGCTTCCAGCACAGATTATGGACGTCCTGGACGCCTGTGTTCATGCCGAACCCGCCGGTCGGCGGCATCTCGTGCGCGGCGTCGCCGGCCAGGAACACGCTGCCATCGCGGTAGCGTTCGGCGACATGCGCCGAGGCGACCCACGGCGCCACGCCCAGCACCTTGACGGGCAGATCGGGCACGCCGGCCGCCTTGCGGATCAGCTCGGCCGACCGTTCAGGCGTAAAATCCTCCGCCGCAAAGCCCTGCGACCTCAGCGAGTTCACGAGGAAGCCCCAGCGGTCATGGGCGTTGATGGTGAGGAAGGTGCCACGCAGCTCGTCGTTCTCGATGAAGTAGAGGGCGGCGGGCCGGTCCTTGGTCCACGGGCTGAGATCGGCCTCGAGCAGGACGTTGACGCTGTCGTAGACGTCTTTCTCGCCCTGCATGCCGATGCCCAGCGCCTTGCGCACGCCGCTCTGCGCGCCGTCGGCGGCGATCATGTACCGCGCCTCGACCTGCTCGGTCTTGCCGGTCACGCTGTCGGCGAGGGTCGCCACGATGCCACGCTCGTCCTGCGCGAAGCAGGTGAGCTCGGTGCCGAAGCGCAACTCGGCCAGCGGCTGCTGCTCGGCCGACCGGCGCAGCACCGGCTCGAGATAGTCCTGGGCGCACAGGCAGGCGCGCACCGGCGTCAGCTCGGCGAGTCGCGCGCTGCCGCTGCCCGGCACGCGCCGCTCGATCTCCTCGCCGGCCAGCGTCCTGGCCCAGACGATGAGACCGGTGCGCGTCGGCGGCAGGCCGGCGTTGCGGATATCGGCCTCGACGCCCTGCTGGCGGAAGATCTCCATTGTGCGCGCATTGATGCCGCGCGCCTTGGGATGGATGGCGGTGCCGGGGTGGCGCTCGACCAGCAGCGAGCGGATGCCGAGCCGCGAGAGCAGGAGGGAGGCGGTGAGCCCCACCGGGCCGCCGCCCGCGATCAGCACGGGAATAGTCATGGCCAAAGCGTCCCGCGTTCGGATCGCCGGGGCAAGGGCAGGTCGCGGCCATCCGCCGGTATCAGATGTACCCACCGCGGAAGCTGATCAGCGGGTCCTTCGTCGAGCCCGTGTAGGCCACCATCTTGCCGAGCGCGATGACGGTCTTGTGGCGCTCGATCAGCTCGTCGAGCTCGCAATCGATGACGCCGACGGAATCGACAAGCGTGGGGGCGCCGGTCTTGAGCACGGTCCATGCGCCTGGCAGGAAGCGGTCGGCGCCCTTCAGCGAGCCGCCGCCGCCGAATTCCTTCACCAGGCCATCGCCGCCCTTGGGCACGTAGTTGATGGCGAAATGATTGCCGTGCCGGATCGCGGCCAAGGCCGAGGTGGTGAGACCGATCGAGACCATCATCATCGGCGGGCTGGCGGTGAGGTGCGTGGCCGACAAGGCCAGGAAGCCTGCGGGTCCGTCCGTGCCTTTGGCGGTCACGATGGCAGTGCCGATGGCGCGGCAACCCAATGCCTTCCAGAACGTCCTTGCGTCGATCTCGTCGGTCATCCGAATGCTCCTCTGTCGTAGCCCCCACCATAGCAAAAACAGCGCCGCCGCATGGTCTCCTCCCTCGCAAAGGCACCTTCTGTGAAGATCCGGGCGGTCCCCGCCCCGATCTTCACATGACTGAATCCGAAGGAGCTGCGCTGGTGAGGAGAAGCAAGCGTGTGGACCGGAAGCAGTGACAGTACCGCCGGCGGTGGTACAGTCGAGCAACGCGAGGAAACGCAATTGCCCATCTACGACGTGATCGTTGTCGGCGCGGGACCAGTCGGTCTTACGCTCGCCATCGACCTTGGCCGGCGCGGCGTGCGCTGCCTGCTGATCGAGCGCAGCCCGACGACGCTGCCTTACCCCAAGATGGACCGCTCGAACGCACGCACCATGGAATTCTACCGCCGCCTCGGCATCGCCGACCGGGTGCGGGCGCTCGGCTATCCGGCCGACAACCCGATGGACGTCTTCCTCACCCGCCGGCTCAGCGAGCCGCCGATCGCCGTGCTGCGGTATCCCTCGGTCGGCGAGCGCCGCGAGCAGATCGCCGAAAGTCCCGACGGCGCCTACCTGCTCGAGCCCTATCAGCTGGTCTCGCAGAACAAGCTCGAGCCGCTCTTGAAGGAAGTGGCGGAAGGCACGCCCAACGTATCGGTGCGCTACGGCTGTGCGCTGGAGGACTACACCCAGGACGATACGGGCGTCACGGTCGAAGCTGTCGCCGTCGACGGAGCGCGCGAGCAATTGCGTGCGAGGTACCTCGTCGGCTGCGATGGCGGCACGAGCACGGTGCGCAAGAAGGCGGGCATCAAGCTGGACGGGCAGGGCCGCATTCGCGCCCTGGTGCAGGTGATCTTCCGCTCGCCCGATCTCTACGGGAAGATCGTCACCGGGCGGGGGCGGCACTACAATTTCGTGGACGTCGACAGCACGACCCTGATCGCGCAGGGCTGCCGCACCGAGTTCACCCTGCACAGCTCCTTGCCGGCCGAGACCGATTTCCGGCCGGTGATCGAGCGGCTGGTCGGCTTCCCCTTCACCTACGAGATCACGCACGTCATCCGCTGGCATCACAACCTGCTGCTGGCCGACCATTATCGCGACGGGCGCGTGTTCCTGGCCGGCGATGCCATTCACCTGGTGATCCCGAGCGGCGGGCTCGGCATGAATACCGGGGTCGGCGACGCCTTCGATCTTTCCTGGAAGCTCGCCGGGACGATCCAGGGCTGGGGCGGGCCGGGACTGCTCGACAGCTACGAGCGCGAGCGCCGCCCGATCGGGCGGCGCAATGTCGACGCCGCCGGCTGGGCCGCCGCCGGCGTGCCGATCTGGCGCAGCCAGCTGACGCGCGAGGCCTGGGACGACACGCCGGAGGGCGCGGCCCTGCGGCGCCGGCTCGGCGAGCTGTTCGAGATCGGCCATCGCCGCATGCACGGCATGGTGGGCGTCGAGGCGGGCTATTCGTATGCCGGCTCGCCGCTGATCGCCGACGAGCCCGGCAACCTGCCTGAGTGGGAGGTCAGCCGGTACGATCCCAAGGCGGTGCCCGGCGCGCGCATCCCGCACATGTGGCTGGCCGACGGCCAGGCGATGCAGGATGTCCTGGGCGACGACTACACGCTGCTCGACCTGAGTGGCGACGCCGACACCGCGGGGCTGGAGGCCGCCTTCCGCGCGCGCAGCGTGCCGCTCGAGGTCGTCCGCCGCGACGAACCGCGCGTGCGCGGCGTCTTCGGCGCCAGCGTATTCCTGCTGCGACCCGATCTCCACATCGTCTGGCGCGGCGATGCGGCGCCGGACGATCCAGTGCACCTTGCGGCGCTCGCCACCGGTTGGGCGGATGAACCGAATGGCGCGACTGTCGGCGCCACACGACCCGCGGCAGCCACCGCGGGCTGACATTTCGGGCGACGTCGACAGATGAGGGCATTGCCGTCGTCGGTGAATGGAACGAGCTCGCGCGGGCCTGCGCTCTCTTCAACTATGGCGCCGACATTCCGGATCTGTTTCGTCGTGCCGCGGGCTACGTCCAGCGGATTCTCGAGGGCGAGAAACCGGGCGATCTGCCGATCCAGCTGCCCGACAAGTTCGAGCTCGTGATCAACATGCGGACCGCGAAGAGGCTCGGCGTGGTCGTGCCATCCCACTTGCTGGTGCAGGCCGACGCAGTGATCGAGTGACGGCCGGCCCGCCGAACTCAGTTCAAGCCGTAGAACTTCATGGCGCCGCCCGCCATCACCTTGTGCTGCGTTTCCGGCGACAGGCCCTTCATGCGTTCCCGGATCATGTCGGGCGCGCCGGGGAAGAAGCCGTCACGATGCGGGTAGTCGGTCGCCCACAGGATCTTGTCCGGGCCGATGTATTCGGCGAGGGGACCGAGCGAGCCTTCGACCGGCTCGAACGAGATCCAGCAGTTGCGCCGGAAGATGTCGCTCGGTCGGTTCTTCAGGCCGGAATCGTTGAAGCCTTGGTCGTCGAAATGGCGGTCCATGCGGTCGAGCCACGGCGCGATCCAGCCGCCGCCCGATTCGAGGAAGGCGACGCGCAGCTTCGGATGCCGTTCGCAGACGCCGCCCCAGATCATGCTCATGGCGGCGAGCATCATCTCCATCGTATGGGAGATGATGTGCTGGGCGCCGCGGCCGTCGAAGCGGTCGACGCCGACCGTCGGCATGCCGCTGTTGCCGCCCTCGTGCAGGCCGATGCAGAAGTCGAGCTCCTCGGCCTCGCTCCAGAACGGCTCGTAGTCGGGCGAGTGCAGCAGCCGGTCGGCGTAAGGATTGGGTCGCAGGAAGCCGCCGCGAAAGCCCAGCTCCTTGCGGGCGTAGCGCATTTCCCCGATCGCGGCGTCGATCGACTGCAGCGGCAGCATGGCGATGCCGAACAGCCGGTCGGGGTAGGGCTTGCAGTAATCGGCGAGCCAGCGGTTGTAGGCCCGGCACATCGCGGCGGCGAAGGCGGGGTCGGCCACCGAGCCCGCGAACAGCCCGAGGCTGGGATAGAGGAAGGCGGCGTCGATGCCGTCGAGGTCCATGTCGGGAATGCGTGCATGCGGATCGAAGCCGCCCTTGCGCCCGTCCTTGTAGTCCATCGCGTTGGCCTGGACGGTGCCCTGGCGGGCGCCGACGCCGCCGATGCCGCCGAACCCGGCCTTGCTGCCCAGCAGCTTGTCCTCGAGCAGCAGCTTCTCGCGGCCGTTCGCGTCCCTGACCAGCTTGGGCGCGCGCTCGCGATAGGCCGGATCCATGTAGTCGTCCCAGAGCGTGAACGGCTCCAGCACGTGTCCATCGGCGTCGATGACGTTGTAGCTGCGGCTCATGTTCCCTCCGTCGGGCATCCTCGACGTGTGCCTGTGTGAAGGATGGTCCCTCGCCGCGCTCCGGATGACAACACCATAGTCATCGTGCCCCCGAACCGAGCAGGAGTCGTTCCGGTGCGCGAGAGGCGGAGGCTATCGCTTCCTGCGCCTGCGTCGGCGCTTGGGACGTTGGGCCTCCTCCAGCGCCCGTTGAGCCTCGGCGCGCTGCCGGGCCTCCAGCATGTGCTTCTTGGCGAGGCGGTCGCACAGCTCGTTCACGCCGAACCGGTCTCGACGCTCCCGGCCGCTGTGGCCCTTGACGTGGCGGGTCCGGAAGATCAGCCCATGCCTGATCTTCAGCTCGAGAAGCACCTCGATTGCTTCCTTCTCCAGGGTCGTGCGCGGCCGAAGCCCGGTGGTCGCATCATGCGTCACCAGGCGCAGGGCGTGCTCGTTGTCGATCTCGAACAGGATCGTGTCGCCCACTGCGGCGACCTCCGATCGCAGGGTGCTTACCAGCGCGCAGGCGGCCGCCATGATCTCCGCCTCGTTGCTGTCGTTCGCCCGGCGGCGGAACGCCCCGGAGAACTGGACGCCCCATTGCACCCGTTCGCTCTTGGCCCATGCTCCCCAACCACCGACCTTTGTCCTGGGACACCACGAGGCATCGGAAAACACCGTCACCAGCATGAATGCGAAGGTCTCGCGCAGCGCCTGGGGATATCAAGAGGAATGTCAGCCCGCTCGCCAGCGAAAGCGCCCATCGGGCGCGCCCGGCGCGCGCCAGGCGTCGTGAGAACGACGGTGCGCCCGGCCAAGCTCATTGCTGGGGGGGCGCGCCATTCCGATGGCGCTCCTCCTGCCGATTGCGCATCCCATGAGCGCCACCGATGTGGCGCGCCCTGCGATGAGCTGGGCCGGCGGAGCGGCCCGGCCCGTTCAAGGGCCGGCACCGCGGGCAGCTCTACTCGGCTGCCTGCGCCTTGGCGGCGTCCGGGCCCATCTGCTTCATCGCCCCGCCATAGCGATCGGTAAAGGCCGAGGTGTCGATCTCCTCGAGCTCGATCTCGCGGTTGAGGACCTTCTCCTTCCACTTCAGCAGCTCGGGATGCGCCGCCTGGAACTCGGGCATGACTTCCTGGGCGAACAGCTCCAGCGATTCGCAGATGTGCTCGTGCGTGTTGTTGCCTGCCTGATTCAGCAGCACCACCTGGTCGATGTTCGACGACTGGAAGCGCCGCAGCTTGCGGCGGATGGTTTCCGGCGAGCCGATCAGGCCGCCGCGCAGCGCTGCGGCGTGCAGGTCGGAATTGGCCTTCTTCCACTTGTTGTACTCGTCCCACATGTTGACCGTGCCGGCGGGCGGACGGCGGCGCCCCGCCGACTGGCCGTAGAAGCGCAGCGAGAACTGGAAGAAGGTGTCGCCGTCGGCCCGCTCGCGCGCTTCCTCGTCGGTCTTGGCGCACATGAAGAAAGAGACCAGCGCGATGTTCGGGTTGGTCCGGTAATCGGCCAGCTTCTTCTGCCGCTTGACGAAGGCGTTGTAGTAGGCGTGCACCCAGGCATGCGCGGCGTCGGCCGAGACGAACTGGAAGCCTAGCGCCCCCATGCCCCATTCGCCGCACTTGGCCAGCGTCTCGAGCTGCGAGCAGGCGACCCAGAGCGGCGGATGCGGCTTCTGCAGCGGCTTCGGCACCACCTGGCGCAGCGGCATGTTGAAGTACTTGCCCTGGTGCTCGGTCGGCGCGTCGCCGAACATCGGCATGATCGCCCGCACCGCCTCCTCGAAGATCTCGCGCTTGTCCTCGATGGCGACGCCGAATGGCTCGAGCTCGGTGATCGAGGCGCTCTCGCCCATGCCCATCTCGCAGCGGCCGTTCGACAGCAGGTCGAGGGTCGCGATGCGCTCGGCGACCCGCGCCGGATGGTTGGTGGTGAGCTGGACGATGCCGTGGCCGAGCCGGATCTGCTTCGTCCGCTGGCTGGCGGCGGCCAGGAAGGATTCCGGCGCCGGCGAATGAGAATACTCCTCGAGGAAATGGTGCTCGACCTGCCAGGCATGGTCGTAGCCCAGCCGGTCGGCGAGCTCGATCTGCGCCAGGGCATTCTGGTAGAGCCGATGCTCGTCGCCCGCCTTCCAGGGCCGCGGCAGCTGCAGCTCGTAAAAAATGCCGAACTTCATGGGCCAGTCCTCCTGCAGGCAGAATGCCCGCAAATCCCTCCAATGCAACGGCGCGGTGAAAGAAGATTTCGCAGCGAGATTGTTCCTCCCCGGCTCCGCTGAGGCTCCGTTGGGGAAGTCCCGATTTTCGTGTGTGGCCCATCCTTCGAGACGGCCGCTGCGCGACCTCCTCAGGATGAGGATTTTGTTGGGTCTTCGACCAAAGTTGGCGCCGATGAGTGGCGCGTTCCCAGCGAATAACTCGACACCTGACCCCGTCGCCGTCCGGCGACGCCTCCCCCGCTCGGCCGTCAGAACCCGGGGAGAAGAGGGGACCTCGCGAGACGCCGCGATTTTTGTCACTATCGGCCATCGCCGCGCCGCTGTTGCGGCGACAATTGTCGTCGGTCCGGGACCGAGGGAAGACGTCATGCGGTTGCTTGCCGCGCTGCTGCTGCTGGGCGTCGTCGTGCTGTCGGGGTCGACGTCGCGACTCCGGACGACGACCGAGCCGCTCGCCCATGACGCCTATGTCTGGCAACGCGCCTGGACGCCCGCGGTGCTCGCCGCCGCGCATGGCTCGGCCGACCTCGTCCGCGCCTGGCGCGTGCTGCTGGCGGAAGCGGATCGGTCGGGGCGCTGGGCCGATATTGCCGTCCCCTGGAAGGATCTGCTGGCCACCGGCCGGCCGGTCGTGGCCGTGATCCGCATCGACGGCCGGCTCGACGAGTCGCGTATCGGCGTGCTGGTCGGTCAGATCGTGGCCAAGGTCCAGGCGGCCTCGCACGCCGCGGCGTCGGCGCGGCCGAGAGGCGCCTTGGCGGGCCTCGAGATCGACTACGACTGCCCGACCTCGAAGCTCCCGACCTATGCCCGGTTCCTGGCCGAGCTGCGCAGCCGTCTGCCGCGCCCGCTGGCGCTCTCTATCACCGCCTTGCCGACCTGGCTCAATTCCCGCGCGCTCGAGTCGCTGGCGCCCCCGCTCGATGAGATCGTCCTGCAGGTCCATGCCGTCGATGATCCGCGCCGCGGTCTGTTCGATCCGGCACGGGCCGAGGCTTGGGTCCGGGAGTTCGGTCACCGCATCGGGCGGCCGTTCCGGGTCGCTCTGCCTGTCTACGACGTCCGGGTGAGCTGGCGCGCCGACGGCCGGCTGGCAAGCGTCGAAGGCGAGGTGCCCCTGCTCGAGGGCGCGCGCGACAGCGCCCTGCTGGGCGCTGCGCCGGAAACCATTCTGCGATTCCTGGACAGGCTCGCCCTCGCGGCGCCGCAGGGACTGGTCGGCATTGCCTGGTTCCGGCTGCCGACCGAGTCGGATTCGCGGACGTGGAGCCTGGCGACTTGGCGCGCCGTTGTCGGCGGCGGCCTGCCGCCGCGCCGGGTGCGCGCCGCCCTGCTGCCGACCGGGCGGCCCGACCTGTGGACCGTCGCCCTGTCCAATGACGGCGTGACCGATGCGCCGGTTCCGCGCCAGGTGCGGCTCGACAAGGCCTGCGAAATTGCCGACGGGGCGAATGGCTTCCGCCTCAAGGTCGCGGGCCTGGCTGTCGATCGGCCGCTGATCCTCGAAGCGGCGGGCGAGGGCCGTCTGCGCGCCCATCGCAAGCGTGTCATCGGTTGGGCCCGTTGCACCCAGCCCGGGAGTGAGCTGGATGTCGTCGAATAGGCTCGTCATCGGCGCCGTGATTGCGGCCGCCTGCCTCGGCGTGGCGCTCGCCTGCGGACCGAACTTTCCCTGGCAGCTGCTCGACAACCGCGACCAGGCGGTCGCCGATCCGATCGGCCTCGGGTTCACCTTCGAGGCCTCGCGTCTGGTGGCCACCCCCAAGGACAATCTGAAGGTCGTCGAGCTGGAAGATCCGACCTGGGGTTACAGAGAGCCTGCAGTGCCGGAAGCCGTCACCTTCGAGCGCCAGGAAGCGGAGTCCGACGCCTGGCGCGATCAGAAACCCGGCGCCGACCTCGAGGTTCAGGCGCGCTATCGCAAGCTCGAGTTGGCCCGGCGCGCCGCGGATGGCGAGGCGGCGCTGGCCGCCGGCACCGGGCTGCCCCTGGCCGTCGTCGAGTACATCGCTGGCGCCGTGGAATACCGCGCCCTCAGATTCGATGAGGCGCTGCGCCACTTCCAGACGGTCGAACGCCTGCCGCCGGAACAGCGGCGCCTCCGGGAGGTCGCCGCAGCCTACATGCAAGGCAGGATCTACCAGCGGCTCGGCGACTTCGAGAAGGCGCGCGCCGCCTTCCAGGCAACGCGCCGCGCCGCCGAGGCGGGGGCGCCCGATCCGCAGGGCCTCGCCGTCGCCAGCCTGGGCGAGGAGGCGCTGGTCGACCTCGTCGAGGCCGGACTGTCGAAGCCCGAATGGGCGATACCGCCGGTGACGGTCGACGATGCGGCCAGGCAACGGCTGATCGCCAACGCCGTCCGCCTCTACGCCGAGCAGGCCAGCCGCGGCTCGAAGATGGCCCTGCTGTCGTTGCGCGAAGTCGTGCGGCTGCTGCTCAAGGATGAGGCCGTGCTGAAGCGCGCTGCCGCCGATCCGCTGACCCGGCGCCTGCTCGTCGCCTACGTGGTGGCGCGCGACGGTGCGACCGTCTGGGACGAAGGGCCCTATGGCAACGACAGCGAATCGGTCGTCAGCATCAGCGAGGCAGTCGTCGGCCAGCCTGCCCCTCAGCCCGGTCCGGACCTCGACCGCCTGGCCGCGCTCGCCTACCAGACCGGACGCTACGAGCTTGCCGAGAAGCTCACCGTCCAGGCGAGCGGGCCGTTGGGCCTTTGGATACGCGCAAAGCTGGCGCTGCGTCGCGACGATCGGGCTGCCGCGATCAAGGATTGGGTGGCGGCCTTCGCCGCGCTCGAGCAGGCGAGCACCCAGCCTGCGCTCGACCCGGACTCGCAGACCCGGCTGCGCGGCGAGACCGCGGTGATGCGGCTCAGCCAGGGCGAGTACCGCGAAACGCTCGGCTTGCTGTTTCCGGCTGCCAGTACCTACTGGGGCGACCTGATCTACGTCGCCGAGCGCGTTCTGACCGTCGACGAGCTCAAGGCGTTCGTCGATGCCTTGCCGCCGGCGCGCCCGGCGCCGCCGCCGAGCGACACCGAATGGGGCTACCGCGCACAGCCGACTCCGCAGCTGCGCGAGCTTCTGGCCCGGCGACTGATCCGCGTCGGGCGGATTCCCGAATCGATCCCCTACTTCAAGACTGCCGCTGAGGTTGAGACGAACCGGCCACGCAACGACGACGACGCCACCCAGGAGGAAGCGCGCACCTATCTCGCCGCGGTCGAGGCAACGCGCCAGGGCTGGCCGTTCGACTGGCCCTGGCAGCGGGTCGATCGGGCCGAGGCCCTGTTCAAGCTCTCGGTCGTGACGCGGCAGCGCGGCCTGCAGCTCATGGGGACGGAGGGGCCACCCGACGAGGTCGCGCTCGGCGGCTCGTTCCCGGCCGGCATCGGGCAGTCGAGCCCGAGTGGCTCCCGGGAGACGCCCAGCAAGCTGCTCGGGCCCGACGAGGCTCGCCGCTTCGAGGCGAGCGCGCCCAAGCCCGATACGCGCTTCCACTATCGCGGTGTCGCCGCCGACCAGGCGCTGGCGGCGGCCGACTACCTGCCGCAACGCTCGCAGGCTTACGCCGCTACCCTGTGCTGGGCGGCCCGGCACGCTTTCGCCAGCGCCGATTCGGCAAAGGCCGAGGCGATCTATCGCCGCTACGTGGCAACCGGCGCTTTCCAGCCGTGGGCCAGGAATTTCGGCCGCGACTGCGTCGAGCCGGACTTCGCCGCCGCCCGCACCTTCTGGCAGCGCCGCCTCGAGACCTGGGCATCGCAGACGGCCGGCTCGGTGAAGCGGCACATCGTGCTCGTCGCCGGCGTGGCGATCGCCGCTGCAGCGCTGCTGGTAGTTCTTGTCAGGCTGAGGCGCAGCCGTCGCGTTGCTGCGGGGTGACCTCAAAGCTCTCCTCCCCAGCGGAGCTGCCACGGAGTGGACACATCTCGCATCCCTCCGCCGCAGGACAGGCCGTCGAGCCTACACTCATGTTGTCCTCCCTGCGCGAAGCGCGGGGAGGTGCCCCCGGAGGGGGCGGAGGGGTCGAGAGCAACACACGCTTTGCCAGAACGCTCATCATAGTGACGACACTGATCGGCGACTCATCCCGAGGCCCTTGGCTCATGACCCCTCCGCCCCCTCCGGGGGCACCTCCCCGCGCTGCGCGCAGGGAGGACAGCATGATGCGTGAATTCGGCAGCGTCGCAGGACGGGGGAGGAATTCGAGATGTGTCCACTCCGTGGCAGCGGAGCTGGGGAGGAGGGCTGGAGTGATTCCGTTTTTGCGTTCGCGCATCGTCCCGTAAGACGTTGGGAATGACTCGGAGACTCTCGTGAAATCCGCCACACGCCGCGCACCGCGGCTCAGCCGGGACGACTGGATCGCGGCTGGCCAGGCTGTGCTGTGCGAGGCTGGCATCGCCGGCTTGCGGCTGTCGGCGCTGACGCGCCGGCTGCACGTCTCGACGGGCAGCTTCTATCACCACTTCGACGACATGGAGGCCTACCTCGCCGCCCTCGCGCGCCATTTCAGCCGCGGCGACGTCAAGCGCATCCTGGAGCGTGCGTCCGCCGGCGCCTCGGGACCGCTGTTGCGCATCCGCCGGCTGGCGGCGATCTCGCTCAACAGCACGATCTTCCAGCTCGACCGCGCGATGCGCATCTGGGCGACCTCCGACCGGCGCGCCATGGCGAGCGTCAAGGCGTCGGAGAAGCTGGTGCTGGCCTACCTCACCGACGCTTTCGCCGAGCTGGGGTTCGCGCCGGCCGACGCGGCGCTGCGCGCGCACCTGCTGCTGTCGGCCAACGTGGCGCTGATCGGCGCCTTTCGCCTCGAGGGCAATCGCGCGCTGTTCGAGCAGAGCCTCGACCTGCTGACCCGCGATGCGCCGGCGCTTGCCGGCCCATCGCGCACGAGCCGTCTCGCTACTCGGCCGCCTTCCGCGTAGCCATCCCGCCGCGCGGCAGGGCGCCGGCGGCGATCAGCGCCCGTTCCTTGGCGCGGGCGAGATCGTAGGTGCGGTGCATCATGATGCGCTGCGCCGTCAGCCCGCCGCCGGCCTGCAGCGCCACCACGAACTGCCAGCCGCCGTAGGCGTCGGCGGTGAGGTCTCGGATCAGGTTGTAGACCCGCATGCGCGTCTCGACGTCGACGTCCTTCTTGGTGTGCAGGTACTTGCGCAGGTAGCTGCCGGCCGGCTCGCTGCGCAGGTCCGATTCGAGCGGCAGGGTCAGCACCAGGCCGCCGCTGACGTCGTGCAGGTTGCGCACCGTCTGGTGATAGTTGGCGGCGTAGTAGTACTTGGCGGCGTTGATGGCGAGGACGTTGGGATGGACCATGCCCGACGGCGTGCGCTCGAGATGCCGGCAGGCATAGTCGAGGCTCATGCGCAGCATCTCGGCATAGGTGATCAGCTCGGCGATGTTGTTCATCACCGTCGGATCCTTGTCCTTGCCCTGGTGCTCGGAGACGAGCTGGGCGAGACCGACGAACAGCTCGGACATGCGCACCGCCTCGATCAGGCCGCCGGTGCGCTCCCACAGGCCGAGCGACTGGGCGAGCCGGCTGGCGAGCTGCACCTCGCCGGCCAGGAACACGCGGTCCCACGGCACGAACACGTCGTCGAACACCACGAAGCCTTCCGGCATGCTGTGATGGGCGCTCGCCGGATAGTCGAAGGCGTTGAGCTCGGCCGGCGCGAAGCTCCGGTTGATGATGCTGACGCCCTTGGTGTTGACCGGGATCGAGAACGAGACGGCGTAGTCCTTCTCGTCCTGGCGCATCCCCTTGGTCGGCATGACGACCAGCTCGTGCACCAGCGAGGCCGCCGTGATGTGCAGCTTGGCGCCGCGCACCACGATGCCGTCCTTGTTGCGGTCGACGATGCGGACATAGAGATCGGGATCGTCCTGCTCGTGGGCGCGGCGCTTGCGATCGCCCTTTGCATCGGTGATCACCTCGGCGGCACGCAGGTCGTTGTCGCGGCAGTAGCGATACATCCGCTCGATGTTGGCGGCACACTGCGGGTTGACCTGGGCGATGTCGTCCTTGACGCTCATCAGCGCCATGTAGACGCCCGACACCGCGGTGCCGATCGAGGTGTTGCGCAGCATCTCGACGCGGGTGGCGAGATCGCTCTCGTTCATCGGGATTTGGTAGATGCGATGCGCCTCGTCGCCGGCCTCGGTGCGATAGCGGCGCAGCGCGCCCAGGTCCGGCGCGTCGTAGTCGCAGTCGGCGGCGGTGAGCGCGATCGGCACCTTGAAACGCGGATGGGTGGTGATGTCGTCGATGCGCTCGCCATCCCAGTAGGTGACGCGGCCGTCCCGCAGGCTCTCGACGTATTGCTGCGGCGTTTTCAGACCCATGCTGCCCTCCCGTTGCTTCCTGTGCGTTGCGTCCGTGCCGGTCGAAACCGTAACTCTTGTTATGGTGCCGGGCAATGGGAGGTCGCACGAGGCGCGGCGGCGCCGTCTTTTCGGCCGGCGGGTTGCATCGCCACGTCGTGCAGCGGGCATGTGGCATCGGGCCGGCGCGGTGCACGGTCATCGGTTCCCGCGAGCTCTCTCGTTCGGCGGCGTCGTGCCGATGCGAAACGACACCGCCCCGTAGGTCGCGACGCAATATGGGACGACAAACGTCAGTCCGGCCTTGGCCCAATTGACCGTTCCATCGCCGATCAAGACGTCACCCTGGTTGATGACATTGAGGATCGTGCCGACGACCAATGCGACGAGAAAAGAGCGCCGTGGAACACCGTCGCTGATGCAGTACCGAAAGATCGTGGCAAGCCGGGACATGAACGCACCTTCCTTCGGGCATGACGATCGAGCTTACCAGGAGCGAGCCGAGGCCCAGAAGGCGGTAGGCGCTGGCCCGGTAGGGACACAGTCGACGAGGTCTGGCTTCGGCGGTGCGGGCGACGTGCGAGCGCGCTATGGTCTCGCCGATTTCGCGACGAGGAGCGTCGGCGTGGCTGGCGGTCTCGTCGAGGCGGCGCCATGATAGTGGAGTTGCAGACCGGGAGGGCCGCTCCGGACCCGGGATCCAACGAGGGAGAGGGACAGATGTCAGGTTCCGATCAAGTCTCCGGCCGGCGAGCGACCGGCACCGCCCATATCGCGCCGCTTGCCGATGGCGAGCTGGACGAGGTGCGCGACATCGTCGATCTCGCCCGCAATTTCAGTGGTTACGTGCCGACCAGCTTCCGGATCATGGCCCGCAAGCCGGCGCTGCTCCGCGCCTTCGGGGGGCTGGTTGCCGTCGTCATGCGCGAGCCCGGCGAGGTCGCAGCGGAGACGAAGTGGCTGATCGCGCACGCGGTGAGCGCGAGCGCCGGATGTCGCTACTGCCAGGCCCATACGGCCGCCAACTCGGCGAAGGCCGGCCTCGCGCCCGGGAAGATCGAGGCGTTGATGGCCTACGAGACCAGCTCGCTCTACTCGCCGGCGGAGCGCGCGGTCGTCGCGCTGGCGCTGGCCGCCGGTCGGGTGCCGAACGAGACGACCCGGGCGCACGTCGATGCCTTGCGGGCCTGTTTCAGCGAGGTCGGCCTCGTCGAGATCGTCGCCGTCATTTCCCTGTTCGGATGGTTGAACCGGTGGAACGATACGCTGGCCAGCGACCTGGAGGAGAGTCCGCTGGAATTCGCCAAGGCGCATCTCGGCGAGTCGGGCTGGACTCCGGGCAAGCACATGGCCTGACTGTGCCTTGCTTCGCGGGAGCGGGCTCGCGTGGCCGGATATATTTTGGCCTATGCGTTCATTGGGAACCTGGCGCACCGTGCCCCGGTTGGTCGAAGCCGTAACTCTGGTTATGGTGCGGGGCAATGGGAGGAAGGACGATGCACGACGTTGCCATCACCGGCATGGGCATCATCTCCGCCATCGGCCTTTCGGCTGGCGAGTTCCACTGTCGCGCCCTGGAAGGGGCGTGCGGCATCGGCCCGGCGCCGTGGGCCTCGGCGCTGCCCGGCCAGCGTGCCTGGTGGGGCAGCGTGGCCGGCTTCGTGCCGCTGGACTGGATGGACGAGAAGGTGGAGGACGGCACAGACCTGTTCGCCCAGTTCGCTCTCGCCGCCGCCGAGCAGGCGCTGCAGCAGGCGGGTGTGGGCGCGTTCGACCCGATGCGCACCGGCATCGTGCACGGCACCAGCATCGGCGGCTCGCGCGCGCTGATGAAGGCGCAGCACCGGCTCGAGACGGACGGGCCGCAGGCGATCCCGCGCAAGACCGAGATCCAGATCTATCCCAACATGGCGGCCTCGCAGATCGCCATGCGCCATCGCCTGCACGGGCCGAGCCTCACCGTGACGACGGCCTGCGCCTCCTCGATCGACGCCATAGGCACGGCGGCGTGGCTGATCGAGAGCGGTCGCGCCGATGCGATCGTTGCCGGCGGCACCGAAGGCGGCATCAGCCTGGCCGGCGGCAGCGCCGACGGTACGTTCGTGCCCGCGACCTTCTACACCAGCACGCTCTACGGCATGACCGCGCCCTCCCGCGATCCGCGCCGCGCCATGCTGCCGTTCGACGTCAAGCGCTCCGGCATCGTGGTCGGCGAAGGCTCGGCCATGCTGGTGCTGGAGCGCGCCGCCCATGCCCGCGCCCGCGGCGCGGAGATCCTGGGCTACGTGCGCGGATACGGCACGCTCGCCGATGCCTTCCATCCCTCGGCACCCGAGCCGAGCGGCCAGTGGGAAGCGCGGGCCATGGAACTGGCGCTGGAAGATGCCGGCATGGCGGCCGGCGACGTCGACGCGCTGATCGCCCATGCCACCGGCACGCCCAAGGGCGATACCGCGGAGATCCGCGCCATCAACCGGGTGCACGGCAGGCGCCGTGCAGCGCTGCCGGTGGCCGGCGTGAAGGGTCATGTCGGCCACAGCGGCGCTTCATCCGGCGCCATGGGCGTGATCACCGGCCTGCTCGGCATGCGCGAGGACCGCTTCCTGCACATCGCCAACACCGACGAGCCTGATCCCGAAGCCGAGTTCGAGGTCGTCACCGGGCGGCCCAAGGCGATGCGCTATCGCACGCTGCAGGTCAACGCCTTCGGCTTCGGCGGCCAGAACGCCTCGCTGATCGTGACACGCGATTGATCTGGCCTGTCGACCATCGACTACGGGCGCGATCGAGAGCTGTTCGTGCTGGGTGAATTTTCATCCTGTCGAGAAGGTAGCTGCGTTTCGATCTGCTAGCTCCCGAGTGCCGCCAACAGGATGCTCGCGCTCATGTAGATCAGGATCAGCGATCCTGCCGTCCAGGTGGCGGCGCGGACCTCGTGGATCTGACCGGTGGCATAGGCGAGGAAATGCAGGAAACGAGATACGACGTAGCCGTAGAGCAGCCATTGCGCCAGCGCGAGCGAGGGCTGCGTGAGAACGTACAGAAATCCGGCGGCGAGAAAGAACGGCACGTTCTCGAGATCGTTCTGCATGATGCGCCGGATTCGCTCGACCCGCTCGTTAGGGGCGAGCTGCACCGGGTCGGGCTTGGGGTTCAGCGGCGTTCTCCGGAGATCTTCGGGGGCGCGGTAGCCGCCCTTCTCCTGCATCATGCGCCACACCGTCAGCCATGCCATCGCCACCACCTTCAGGATCATCAGGCTGGCTGCGATTGCATAGGTCGCCAGCAGCGGATTGGCGAGAGTGAGCTTGTCCACGGTGTTTGCTCCGAGCGTTCCCGATACACCGGGCCAGTCTAGCCGATGTTCTGCGCCAGGACTCCCTTTGAAGGAGCATGCGGCCGCGGCGCCCAGGCCGAGGCAGGGCATTTGCATATGACAAAAGAGAATCCGTCGTCCCTCGACTTCGCCGCCAATGGCGCTGCAAGCAGCGCCTGATCGGGCGGCTCCGCTCCGGATGACGGGAATGTTTGCCACATGCGAACACCCCCGCAGGTCGAGGGGGCGATTGCCGAGGTCGCTTGCGGAGGAGCGAGGCAGATCGTCGTGGAAGCCCGCGTGCGCGGCCTCACCGCACCCGAACCGAATGTCCCTTCCAGTAGCGCTCGCGCAGCTCGCGGCGCAGGACCTTGCCCATGGCGTTGCGCGGCAGGGCCTCCAGGAACTCGACCGAGCGCGGCAGCTTGTAGCGCGCGATGCGCCCGTCGCAGAACGCCAGCAGCTCCTGCGGCGTGGCGCTTGCGCCCGGCTGCAGCACGACGCAGGCGCGCGGCGACTCGCCCCAGCGTGCGTCGGGCACGCCGACGACGGTGACCTCGAGTATCTGCGGATGCTCGGCCAGCACACGCTCGATCTCGGCCGGGTAGATGTTCTCGCCACCGCTCACGATCATGTCGTTCTTGCGATCGACGAGATGGAGATGGCCCTCGGCGTCGAGGTAGCCCATGTCGCCGCCGGTCTCCCACTTGCCGCGACGGGCCGCCTCGGTGGCCGCCGGATTGCCGAAGTAGCCGAGGAAGGTGACCGGGTTGGCGGCATGGACCTCGCCGACCTCGCCGGCCGGCAGCTCGTTGCCGTCGGGCCCGAGGACGGCGAGCTCGCAGCCGAAGGCGGCGCGGCCGACCGAGTGCTTGCCGCCCACGAGCTCGTCGTGGCGGCAAAGGCTCACCCAGCCGGTCTCGGTCCAGCCATAGGCGTCGGCGATGCGCGCATTCGGGAAGGCCCGTTGCACGGCATCGAGTACGTCCGGGGCGAGCGGCGAGCCCGAGCTCAGGAGGCCGCGCAGGCTGGTGCCGGCGCCGCGATCGCCGCCGGCCGCGATCGTCTCGAGCAGTATCGAGATCATCTTGGGCACCAGGAACGACCAGGTGACGCCGAAGCGGCCCATCAGGGCGAGCGCGTCGGCCGGCTCGAAATCGCGCATCAGGACGACCCGGCCGCCGGCCGCCAGCGTGATCAGCGCGATCGACGAGAACGACATGTGGAACACCGGCCCGGGGATCAGCACGACGTCGGTCGCGTTCAACCCGAATTCCCAGCCCCACGAGGCGAGCCGTGCCAGCACGTTGAGATGGCTCATCATCGCGCCCTTGGGGAAGCCGGTGGTGCCCGAGGTGTAGAAGATGGTGGCCGGCGCGAGCGGGGCGACCGGCGGCAGGGCATCGGTGACGCCGTGATCGCGCAGGCGACGATGGTGAGGGCCGGCGATCTCGAAGATCGTCTCGTGCCGCAACGCCGGCAGCCGCGGCAGCGCGGCGTCGAGCACCGGGCGATGGTCGGGACCGACGAAGGCGCCGCGCGCGCTGCAGTTGCCGAGCACGTAGGCGACGTCGTCCGGCACCGAGCGGTAGTTGAGCGGGACAGCCACGAGACCGGCGAGCTGGCAGGCAAGATAGATCTCGAGATAGGCCGGGCTGTTGCCGGCCAGGATGCCGACGGCATCGCCCGTCCGCAGGCCCGATTGCCGCAAACCGTTGGCAAGACGCAGCGCCGCCTCGTAGGTCTCTCGGTAGGTTTGCGTGCGGCCCTCGAACTCGATAGCCGGCGCGTCGGGCTGGCGACGCACGACGACGCGGATCAGATCGACAAGGCGACCGACATTGACGGACGAAATCGTCGCCTCCCTGTTCCGCTTTTCCGATCTGTAGCGCGCGCCCGGCGAGCCTGTCATCCAGCCCGTTCCCCAGACGGGCGATTGCGGAGGAACGGCGGCGGAGGCGGACCATCGCGGCAGATAACGACCCGTCGCCGCTACGAGCCTTCGGGGTCCGGATGACAGGGTTTCGCAGGCGACGGTACGCTGCGGCGCACGAGGGAGGGCAGGGGATGGCGGGTCGATTGGTCAATGCGCTGGGTGCGGCGGCGAAGACGGCCGAGGCGTTCTCGGATCAGGCGACGCTGCGCCACATGCTGCGTTTCGAGGTGGCGCTGACCGTGGCGGTCGCGCGCGCCGGGCTGATCCCGAGGAAGCATGTGGCGGTGATCGAGCGGGCCTGCGACCCCGATCTCTACGATCCCGTGGGCCTCGCCGAGACGGCGCGGCGCAATCTCACGCTCACCGTGGCGGTAGTGCGGGCGCTGACCGCCGAGGTTCGCAAGCGCGACGCCGCGGCGGCGGCTTCGGTGCATTGGGGGGCGACCAGCCAGGATCTCATCGACACCGCGATGGTGCTGCAGCTCGGCGAAGCCGTGCCGCCCCTCCTCGCGGATCTGCACGGCATCGTCGCCGCGCTGGCCAGGCTGGCGCGCCGGCATCGCGCCACGCCGATGCTCGGCCGCACGCTGCTGCAGCCGGCGACGCCGCTGGCGCTCGGCCAGAAGATCGCCGGCTGGGCCTCCGACATCGATCGTGCGACGCGCCGGCTCGAGCAGAGCTTTTCCGAGACCCAGATCCTTCAGTTCGGCGGCGCCTCCGGCTCGCTGTCGGCGCTCGGCGTCAAGGCAGGGCCGGTGATGAAGACCCTGGCGAGCCGCCTCGGCCTCGCGCTGCCGCCCGCGCCATGGTTCGCGCAGCGCGTCAGGGTCGCGGCGTTCGCCCAGGATGCAGCGCTGGTGGTCGGCGCGCTGGGCAAGGCGGCGCGCGACATCGCGCTGATGATGCAATTCGAGGTGGCCGAGGCGGCCGAGCCTACCGGCGCCGGCCGCGGCGGTTCCTCCACGATGCCGCACAAGCGCAACCCGGTGGGCGCCGGCACGGTGCTCACCGCGGCCAGCCGCGCGCCGCAGCTCGCTGCCACCATCGTGGCCGCCCTGCCGCAGGAGCACGAGCGAGCGCTCGGCGGCTGGCAGGCCGAATGGCCGACCTTGGCGGCGCTGGTGGAATCGCTGGGCTCGGCGATCGAGGCGATGGCCGAGGTGGCGCCCGGCCTGGCGATCGACGTCGATCGGCTGGCCGCCAGCCTGGCGGCGACCAAGGGCGCCGTCCTGGCGGAACGCGCGACCTTCCTGCTGGCCGAGACGATGGGCAAGGAGCAGGCCGGCAAGATCGTCGAGATGGCGTTGTCCAAGGGCGGCTCGTTCGTGGCGGCCCTGGGCCGGCTCGAGCGCGAGCTCGCCGACGAAAAGGCGATGCTGGGCTACTCGCCGAAGTTCGTCGACCGCCTGCTGGCGGACATCAGGCGGCGGTGAGCCCGGCGCGCCGACCGTCTACTTGGGCGGCAGCGCTTGCACGAAGCGAGAGGCCAGGTCGATCCAGGCCTCGAGACCGCGTCCCCGGCAGCGCGTCTCGTCGACCCAGACGAAGCCTCGCATCGTTCGGCCCGAGAAGACGATTGGGCTGGCGCCGGGGCGCGCCAGCGCCTCCGCTTCTTGTTCCTTGCCGACTCGGAACATGAAGCGGCCGACCTCGACTCCACACAACATGTTGCCGTTCAGCATCCAGCAGTAGCCACCGAACATGGCGCGCTCCGCGATGCCTGCTCGGCGGGCGAGCGCGCCGCGCATGCGTTCGGCCAGGCGAGGATCGTGCGGCATGTCGTTGACTCCGTTTTCTGGAGTAGATAATACTATAACCGGAGTTAACGGGAAAGGAGCCAGACGATGAAGCTTTCCGGCCAGTGCCTGTGCGGCGCCGTCCGCTACAGCGGCGAGGGCGATCCGGTGTTCCAGGTCAAGTGCTACTGCACGGACTGCCGGCGCGTGAGCGCGGCGGGCCATGCGGCGATGATGGGCTTTCCGGCCGAGGCAATCCAAGTCGCGGGCGAGGTGAAGGAGTTCCACTCAACGGCCGACAGCGGCAGCGACGTCTCTCGCGCCTTCTGCCCGGTGTGCGGCAGCGGGCTGTTTGCCCACGGCTCGGCAATGCCGGGCCTGATCTTCCTGCGCGCCTCTACGCTCGACGATCCGAACCTGTTCACGCCGCAGATGGTCGTCTGGGCGGCCCGCGCGCCGCACTGGGATCCCGTGCCCGCAGGCCTGCCGGCCTTCGCCGAGCGTCCGGCGGGGCTGTGAGGGCGGCAGCCGTGCCGACGGCGCGCCTTCTGGATGGGATTTGCGGCCTACGTCGTGCCGTCGTTCGCCGTGGCCCTCTGATCGCGCTGGCGCATCGCGATTGACCGCGTTGCCGAGGCCTGGAAGTGAAGCGGGATGAGCACGACGCGCTATCCCCAATTCTGCGCCCTCGCCCGGGCCGCCGAGATCGTCGGCGAGCGCTGGACCCTGCTGATCGTGCGCGAGCTGCTGCTCGGCCCCAAGCGATTCGGTGACCTTGTCGATCGCTTGAGCGGGGTCAGCCCGACGGTGCTGACCGGACGGCTCAACGCCTTGATCGAGAGCGGCGTGGTCGGGCGGGGCACGTTACCGCCGCCCTTCAATGCGCAGATATACGAGCTGACGCCGGTCGGCCTGGCGCTCAGGCCGGCGATCCGCGAGCTGATCCGATGGGGCGGCAACTTCCTCTTCCCGCCGCGTCCCGACGATCGGTTCGACCCCGATTGGGTGCTGCTCGGCCTCGAAGCCGTCGCGCGCTCCACGCGAAGCCCGGCGTGCCGGCTCATGCTGCGCGTCACCCAGGACGGCAAGTCGGCGAGCTTCCTTGTGGTGGGTGGCACGCAGGGGACGGTGCTCAGCCGCGGCGACGGCCCGGCCGCGGCCACTGTCGAGGCGCGCTTCGACACGCTGCTGCGCATCATCTCGGGCAGCCTGCCGCTCGAGCAGGCGGTGTCCGAACGGCTGGCGCACGTCGAGGGCTCTCTTCAGGCCGCACTCGCCTTGCCGCGTCTGTTCGAGCTGAAAGCATCCGATCGCGGTGCTAACCCACGGCGAAGAAAGGAGAAGAAATGAAAAAGTTCGTCTTGCTGAGCTACGGATTCGAGACACCCACGCCCGAGATCATGGCGGTGTGGAAGGCGTGGTTCGCGTCGATCAAGAGCAACATCGTCGACATGGTCGGCTTCGGGGCCGGACGGGAAATCTCGAAGGCCGGAAGAAAGGAATTGCCGTTGGGGCCCGAGTCCATCACCGGGCTGGTGATCGTCAACGCCGACTCGCTCGACGAGGCCGAGCGAATGGCACAAGGCAATCCCTTCATGACCAGCATAAGAGTCTACGAAGTCAGGGCGCACTGACGTGGAGCTGGTTGCCGGAGTGGCGCGCTCCCGGCGCATGAGGTTGGCGGAGGTTACTTTGCCACCAGTGGCACCTCGCGGCGGCTACGCGATCTCCAGATGACACGCCACCCGGTGGCCGTCGGCGATGGCGCGCAGCGGTGGCGGCTCGTCGGCGCAGCGGGCGAAGGCGTGCGGGCAGCGGTCGCGGAAGCGGCAGCCCGACGGCGGCTCGCGGGCGTCGGGCACGTTGCCCTTGATCGGCAGCGGTTGGCGCGACTGGTCGGGATCGGGCACCGGCACGGCGGCGACCAGCGCCCGGCTGTAGGGATGGCGCGGCCGGCGCACGATCTCCTCGGTCGGCCCGTCCTCGACGATGGTGCCGAGATACATCACCAGGGTGCGATCGCAGAGGTACCGGACCAGGGCGAGGTCGTGCGAGATGTAGATCGCGGTCAGACCCATGGCGTCGCGCACCTCGCGCATCAGGGCGAGGATGCCGGCGCGCACGCTGACATCGAGCATCGACACCGGCTCGTCGGCGACCAGGAAGCGCGGCGCCAGCACCAGCGCGCGCGCCAGCACGACGCGCTGCAGCTGGCCGCCGCTCAGCTGGTGCGGGTACTTGTCGAGGTAGCGGTCGAGGTCGGGCAGGTGGACGCGGCGGAAGGCGGCGGCGATCCGGTCGGCGTGCTCGGCCTCGGCGATGCCGGCATTGACCAGCGGCTCGGCGACGGCGCGGTAGATGGTGAAGCGCGGGTTCAGCGCATCGAACGGGTTCTGGAACACGAGCTGCGCCTGGCGGCGGAACTCGCGTAGCGCCGGCCCCTTGAGCCCGCCCAGCGCCGCGCCGTCGAAGCTGATCGAGCCGGTGGTCGGCTCGACGAGCTTCAGCATCAGCCGGCCGAGCGTGGTCTTGCCGCAGCCCGATTCGCCGACGATCGCCACGGCGTCGCCGGCGCCGACCTCGAAGCTCACGCCATCGAGCGCGCGCACGACCGGCCGCGCGCGGCGCACGACCTCGCCCAGCGAGCGCGACACCGGGAAGTGCTTTACGACGTCGCGTACGCTGACGAGCGCTGCCATGTCACCGGATCCAGGGCGAAGGTGCGAAGGTGGTCGGCCTCGCCGTCGCGCAGGCAGGCCGAGACGTGGGCATTGCCGGCGCCGGCCCTGTCGGAGCCGATCGCGGCGGGCCGGGTGCTGCAGGCGGCGAGCGCGAACGGGCAGCGCGGCGTGAAGCGGCAGCCGGGCGGCGGGTCGGCGAGATCGGGCGGGCTGCCGGCGATCGGCACCAGCTCGAGCGCATCCGACATCAGGTCGGGAAAGGCGTTGCGCAGGCCCATCGTGTAGGGATGGCGCGGCCGGCCCAGCACCTCGCGCACCGGTCCGCTCTCGATCACCTGGCCGGCATACATCACCACCACCTCGTCGCACAGATAGGCGACGACGCTGATGTCGTGCGTCACCAGCACCATCGAGAGCTTCAGCCGTTGCTGCAGGGCACGCAGCGTGTCGAGGATCTGGCGCTGCACGATGACGTCGAGCGCCGTCACCGGCTCGTCGGCCAGCAGCAGGCTGGGCTCGAGCGCCAGCGCCATGGCGATGGCGGCGCGCTGGCGCATGCCGCCGGAGAACTGGTGCGGATAGTCTCGAAGCCGGTTCTCGCTCAGGCCGACCAGGTCGAACAGCTCGGCGGCGCGGGCGCGCGCCGCCGTCTTGCCGTGGCGGCCGCGCTTGGTCAGCACCTCGACGATCTGCGCGCCGACCGTGTAGACCGGATCGAGCGAGCTCATGGCAGATTGCGGCACGTAGGCGATGTCGCGCCACAGCAGCGGCCTGGTGTTGGTTTCGTCGATCGGCTTGCCCTTGAAGACGACGCGGCCGCCGGCACGCCGGCCGTTCTCGGCCAGCACGCCCATGATGGCGCGCACCGCGGTGGTCTTGCCGCAGCCCGATTCGCCCACCAGCCCGACGATGCGGCCCTCGGGGACGGCGAAGGACGCGCCGTCGACCGCGCGCACCGTGCCGCCGGCGGTGCCGTAGTGGATCTGCAGGCCGTCGACCTCGAGGATCATCGACCCACCGTCATCGTCCACGCAGCCTCGGCATGAAGACCTCCTCGTAGCCGCGGCTGATGAAGAAGCCGGCGACGACCACCAGGATGATGCAGATGCCGGGTGGCACGAACCAGGCGTACTGGCCGCGCGACAGCGCCTGCGAGGTGAAGGCATCCTGCAGCATCATGCCCCACGACACGCTGGTCGGATCGCCGAAGCCCAGGAAGTTGACGCTCGCCTCGGTGATGATCGCCCAGCCGATGGCAATGGCGGCATAGACGAAGCTCAGCGGCAGGATGTTGGGCGCGATGTGGACGAACAGGATGCGGGCGTGGCTCGCCCCGGTGACGCGTGCCGCCTCGACATAGGCGCGCTCGCGCAGGCTCAGCACCTGGCTGCGGATCACGCGCGCCGAGTTGGGCCACAGCAGCAGCGCCACGGCGAGCACGATGTTCGACGTGTCGGCGCCGAGGAAGCCGGTGAGCACGATGACGAAGGGCAGGAAGGGCAGCGACAGTGCCATGTCGGCGATGCGCATCAGCACCGCGTCCGTCGTGCCGCCGAAATAGCCGGCGACCAGGCCGACCACCGTGCCGACGGTGGCGACGATGATCGCCGCCGACAGGCCGACGGCGAGCGCGCTCCTCGTGCCGTGCACCAGCTGGGCATAGATGTCGCGGCCGAGATTGGTCGTGCCCAGCGGGAACTCGCCGCTCGGTCCGAGGTTTGCGGCGACCTTGCCGGCCTTGGTGAACAGGATCTCGAGCGGATCGACCGGCGCGAGCTGGTCGGCCAGCAGCGCCACCAGGGCGAACAGCACGTAGATCGTCAGGCCGGCGAAGGCGAACGGATCCTTGAGCGGCATCGCCGCCATGCGCCGCAGCACGGGCAGGATCGACTGTCCCCGGCCGCGGCGCGGCGCCGCGATCACGCCGGTCTCAGGCGCGTCGACCATGGCTCACCCGCGGATCCAGCACCATGTAGAGGAGGTCGGCGACGAAGTTCATCAGCGCCAGCACCAGGGCGATCATCAGGAAGGCGCCCTGCGCCAGCGGGTAGTCGTGCACCGAGACGGCCTGCACCAGCAGCCGGCCAATGCCCGGCCAGCTGAACACCGTCTCGATCACCACGTTGCCGCCCATCGACAGGCCGACGCCGAGCGCGAAGGCTGTGACCACCGGCAGCAGCGCATTGCGCGCGGCGTGGCCGATGACGATGCGCCATTCGGAGAGGCCCTTCATGCGTGCCATGGTGACGAACTCCTCGTGCATCACCTCGAGCATGTTGGAGCGCATGAGGAGGAGTGGCAGGCCCTGGAGATAGAGGGCGAGGGTGAGCGCCGGCAGGGCGAGATGGTGCAGGTAGTCGAGCGACAGCATGCGCTCCCAGTTGCTGTCGTAGGCGAGCCCGGGGCTCGAGGCGCCGCCCGACGGGAACCAGCCGGCGTTGAACGACAGCAGGGCGAGCAGCACCATGCCGATCCAGAACTCGGGCGCGGCGCGGGTCGCCAGCACCACGGGCACGGCGACGCGCTCGATCCAGCTGCCGCGCCTCCAGGCGAGCCAGGCGCCGGCCAGCACGCCGAAGATGTAGGCGACGATCAGCGAGGTGAGGGTGAGCACGATCGAGTTGGGAAGCACCTCGAGCAGGATGGTGGTGACCGGCCGGCGCTGGAAGAACGACAGCCCCATCTCGCCCTGCAGCAGGTTGCCGAGATAGATGAAGTATTGCTGCCACATCGGCCTATCGAGCCCGAACTGCTCGAGCATCGCCTGCTGCTGGTCGGCGTTCAGGTTCTCGTTGATGAAGGCGGCGAGCGGCGTGCCCGGCATCAGGCGGAACATGAAGAACAGGATGGTGGTGACCGCGAGCAGCGCCAGCGCGTTGTGCGCGAAGCGCTCGACGACGAGCCTCATGGCGACACGCCACCTTTCCTCCTCTCCCCCGTCAGGGGGAGAGGTTGGGTGAGGGGATTACGCACGTCGCAGCCCCCTCACCTAGCCTCTCCCCCTAGCGGGCAGGGCATTCGCATATGGACAAAATATCCGTCATCCCGACCGGAGCCGCGCGTAGCGCGGCGTAGTGGAGGGACCTCTCTTCTTGCAGCATCAACAAGAAAGGTCCCTCGACTACGCCACCCTTCGGGCGGCTCCGCTCGGGATGACGGAGTTTTTTGTCCATATGCGAATGCCCTGCCCTAGCGGGGGAGAGGAACATGAAGGTATGAGCTGAATTGTTCATCTCACTCCGTCGTCAGCTTTTCCGACTTGCCGACCGGGTAGTAGAGCTTGCCGCCGACGAGGCGGTAGCCTGCGGTCTGCAGGATCTTCTTCGCATCGGCGAGGCCGGTCTTGAACTCGTCGACGCTGGGGTCGTGCCAGAACTTCAGCACCGGCGAGACGTGGCTGTTGGCCGGGATGGCGTAATCCTGCCAGGCGGCCGATACCATCAGGCGGCGGTCGATGGCGATCGAGAGCGCGCGGCGGAAGGCGACGTCGTCGAACGGCGGCCGGCGGTTGTTGAAGGCGACGTACTCGAAGCCGATGTCGACCTCGCTGCGGATGGCGAAGTCGGGGTTGTCCTTGGCGAACTTGGTCAGCACCTCGGGATCGCCGTTGAACATGCCGAGGAAGTTGAGCTCGCCGCGCTTCAGCATGCCGAGCGTCGCCTCGGCGTTGGGCACGATGCGCATGATCCAGCGCTCGACCTTGGGTGCCGAGAAGTGCTCGCCGTTGCGCTCCAGCAGGATCTCCTCCGTCGGCTTCCAGCGCACCAGCTTGAACGGGCCGGAGCCGATCTTGGAAACCTCCTTGAGCTGCTCGGCGGTCTCCGGCTTGCCCTCGAGGTCCTTCAGCACCGGCTCCCAGATGTGCTTGGGAATCAGGTTGATCTTGGAGAGCGAGGCGGTGAGGAACGTGGTGTTGGGCTGCTTGAGCTTGAAGCGCAGGCCCTGCTCGCCGACCTTCTCCATCTCGGCTATGTCGGTGACGAACGGCCGGTACATCGGCGCCTTGGTGCCGGCCGGTGCCTGGAACGAGAAGATCACGTCGTCGACCGTCACCGGCTTGCCGTCGTGCCATTTCATGCCGGCGCGCAGCTTGATCTCGACGGTCTTGTCGTCGATCCAGGTCACGGTCTCGGCCGCCCATGGCCTCGGCAGGCCGTCCGGGCCGATGCGCATGACCCGGTCCCAGATCAGGTCGTAGACCCAGCTGTCGACCGCGCCGCCGATATAGAGCGGGTTGGTGGCGTTGATCACCTCGTTGCTGTTGATGATCAGGTCCTTCTGCGCGCCCAGCGGCTGGATGTTCATGAAGGTCCAGATGTTGCGGATGCCGATGCCGCTCTGGTTGACGACGGTGTCTTCCTTGAACACCGCCTTGTTGAAGGCCAGCGGGTATTTCGGATGCACGAGGAACGCCTGCGGCTGATCGCGGTTGATGATCTGCTGCATGGCGTAGGCGGTCTTGCGCCGCTCCTCGGGGTCGAGCTGGGTGCGCTGCTTCTCGGCGAGCTTGTCGTACTCGGGATTTTTGTAGCCGATGAAGTTGTAGCCCTTCTCGGCGTAGCTCGAATGATAGAGGCTGTAGAGGAACTCGTCGGGGTCGCTGCGCTCGGGCCGGCCGACCATGCGCCATGTCGTGGTGTCCCACTTGTCGCGGCTGAACCAGATCAGCTGGGTCTGCTGCTGGCGCTGCAGCGGCTTGACCTCGACGTCGAGCCCGAGCTGGCGCCATTGCTGGGCGATCAGCTGCGCCGCCTGGTAGTGCTGCGGCAGCGCCGCCTGCGGCCAGGTGTAGAGGTTGAGCTTGCGGACCTTCTCGGTCGGACCCTGGGCCGACGCCGTCGCGGCGGCCGCCAGGACGGCCAGCCCGGCGAGAGCGGCCGCCAGTATCCTCTTTGCCGGGAGCGCGCCACTCCGTGGCGCATCTTCGTTCGAGTTTCGACGCCGCACGAGCGCCACGGAGTGGCGCGCTCCCGGCCAGCCAAAAAGCTTGTTCATGACGCCTCCTTCATTCTGGCGAGGCGTGCCTCGCGCGTGTAGCGGTTCTCCGGTACGCGTAAGCCCAGATGCTCCCTGAGCGTCGTGCCCTCGTAGTCGGTGCGGAAGATGCCGCGCCGCTGCAGCTCGGGCACGACCAGGCGGCAGAAATCCTCGAACGGCCTGGGATAGTGGTTGCACACCACGTTGAAGCCGTCGGCCGCCTCCTGCTCGAGCCAGGTCTGCATCTCGTCGGCCATGTACTCGGGCGTCCCGACCAGCACGCGATGGCCGGTGCCGGCCGCGGTGTGGCGCGCGATCTGGCGCAGGGTCATGTTGCCCTCGCGCGCCGTGCGCACCACCAGCGCCTGGCGCGCCTTGGCGGCGTTGCTGGGCGGCAGCTCGGGCAGCGGCCCGTCGAGCGGGTACTTCGAAAGATCGAGCCCGCCCGAGATGTGCGACAGCGACTGCAGCGCCACGTCGTCGGGCATCAGCGACTGCAGGTACTCGTAGGCCTCGCGCGCCTCGCCCATGGTGTGGCCGAGCACCGGCGTCAGGCCCGGCATGATCTTGATGTCGTCGGGCGCGCGGCCATAGCGCGTCGCGCGCCGCTTGATGTCGGCATAGAATGCCTTGGCCTCGTCGATCCTGGTCTGGGCGGTGAACACCACGTCGGCGGTGCGGGCGGCGAGCTCGCGACCGGCCTCCGACGAGCCCGCCTGCGCCACCACCGGCCAGCCCTGCGGCGAGCGCGTGATGTTGAGCGGACCCTTGACCCTGAAATGCTTGCCGACGTGATCGAGGAAGTGGACCTTGTCGCGGTCCATGTAGACGCCGCTCTTCTTGTCGCGCGGCAGGCCGTCGTCTTCCCAGCTGTCCCACAGGCCGGTGACGACCTCGTAGAACTCGGCGGCACGCTCGTAGCGCTCGGCATGGGCGAGATGCTCGTCGAAGCCGAAATTCTCCGACTCGTCCTCGATCTGCGAGGTCACCAGGTTCCAGCCGGCACGCCCGCCGCTGATATGGTCGATCGAGGCGAAACGGCGGGCGATGTTGTAGGGCTCGTTGTAGGTCGTGGTCGCCGTCGCCACCAGGCCGATGCGGCTGGTCACCGCGGCGAGCGCGGCCAGCGTCGCCGTCGGCTCGAGCTTGACGGTGCGCGACAGCTTGGCCCGCGTGCGCTCGCCGCGCGCCAGCGCGCGGCTGCCGGCGACACCCACCGTGTCCTGGAAGAAGATGGTGTCGAGCTTCGCCGCCTCGGCGACCTGCGTGATGTGGGCGTAGAGCTGGAAATCCATGTCGGCGGTGACCAACGCATCGGGATGGCGCCAGCCCGCCAGATGGTTGCCGGGCACGCTGAAGAACCCGCCGAGATGAAGCTGCCTCTTCATCAGCAACCCCCAACGCGAAAGCTGTCGGCATGGAAGCAGCTCATGGCGGGGCGCGCGCTACTCATGGGCGCTGACCTTGGTGATGCTCCAAGCATAATCCTCATCCTGAGGAGCGCCCGAAGGGCGCGTCTCGAAGGATGGGCAGCACAGGAAATGGTGAAACAGCCCGGGTTGCAGCACCTGCCGCGTCGCCGACCCTTCGAGACGCGGCCCTCTGGGCCGCTCCTCAGGGTGAGGTCCCTTTGTAAGTCAGCGCCTATGAGTGCGCCACTGATGGCGGAGTAAACTCCGCCAAAGTGGCGCGTCTTCTGTGTGATCGACAATGATCGCACTACCTTGGCGGAGCTTACTCCGCCACCAGTGGCGCGCCTCTGGCGCATATCAGTCATTGGACGCCGCCGCGCTGACGTGGACCGTGCGGCGCTTCTCGACGTGGATGTTCGGCGGGATCGGCACGCCGAGATTCTCGCGGAACGTCCTGCCTTCGTACTCGGTGCGGAAGATGCCGCGGCGCTGCAGCTCGGGGATGACCAGCATCACCCATTCCTCGAGCGGCTTGGGATAGTGCGGGAAGAGAAGGTTGAAGCCGTCGCAGGCGCCGGCCTCGAGCCAGGCCTGCATGTCGTCGGCCAGCGACTTCGGCGTGCCGTAGAGCACGCGATGGGCCTGGCTCATGGCGAGCACGCGGCCGATCTGGCGGATCGTCATGCCGCGCTTGCCCATGGCGATGATCATCTCCTGGCGGGCGCGCGCGGCATTGCTGGGCTTCAGCTCGGGCAGCGGGCCGTCGGGGTCGCAGGCGAAGATGTCGACGCCGCCCGCCAGGCGCGCGACGCCGGCGATGCCGACGCCGTCGTCGACCATGCCGCGCAGCTCCTCGTACTTGTCCTGCGCCTCGGCCTCGGTGCGGCCGACGATCGGCATGATGCCGGGAAAGATGCGGATGTGGTCCGGCCCGCGATCGTACTTGTCCATGCGCCGATGCATCTCGTTGCAGAAGGCCTGGCCTTCCTCGATCGTCGTCTGGGCGGTGAAGACCATCTCGGCCGTGCGGGCGGCGAGCTCCATGCCGACGTCGGACGATCCGGCCTGCGCCACCACCGGCCGGCCCTGCGGCGAGCGCGCGACGTTGAGCGGCCCGCGCACGGTGAAGTGCCGGCCCTTGTGCCGCAGGATGTGCATCTTGTCGTAGTCGAACCAGACGCCGCTTTCCTTGTCGCGCAGGAAGGCGTCGTCCTCCCAGCTGTCCCACAGGCCGACCACGACGTCGTGGAACTCATCGGCGCGGTCGTAGCGCTCGGCGTGCTCGAAATGCGCGTCGCGGCCGAAATTGACCGCCTCGTCCTCGGCCTGCGAGGTCACCAGGTTCCAGCCGGCGCGGCCGCCGCTGATGTGGTCGATGGTGAGGAAGCGCCGTGCGACGTTGTACGGCTCGTTGTAGGAGGTCGTGCAGGTCGACACGAGGCCGATGCGGCTGGTGACGGCGGCCAGGGCCGCGATGGCGCTCATCGGCTCGATATGCGCCTGGCGGCCGTTCTTCACCCGGAACGGTTTGGCGCCATAAGCGGCAGTGCTGCCCGGAATCGCGACGCTGTCCTGGAAGAACATGCAATCGAGCTTGCCGTGCTCGGCCACGCGCGCCATCTCGGCGAGCAGCCGGAAGTCGAGATCCGTCTCGCAGATGGCATCGGGATGGCGCCATCCCGTGGGGTGGCACCCGGGAACGCTGAAGAAAGCACCAAAGCGCAACTGACGCCTGGTCGTTGCCATGGACTCACCGTCGCTGGATCTGACGGAAGCTTAGGCAACTCGCGTGCCGAAAGGCAAGGCGAGGGGGATCGCGATCTCATTGCTGGGAGCGCGCCACTCCAGTGGCGCACTCATGCTTGCCCAACCGAAGAGGCGCCACT
>JALHMO010000052.1 GCA_022844015.1 Reyranella sp.
GATCGCCCGGTCCCGCCCGACCGCCAGCATGGCCGGGTTGATGTCGCATACCGTGACATCGGGCCGCTCGCCCTGCCGGCGCACGTGGCGGAAGGCGATGTCGCCGGTGCCGCCCGCGATGTCGAGCAGTCGCTCGCCCGGCCGCGGGTTGACGACATCGATCAGGGTGTTCTTCCAGAGCCGGTGCACGCCTCCCGACATCAGGTCGTTCATCAGGTCGTAACGCGGCGCCACGCTCTCGAAGACCTGGCGCACCAGTCCCGCCTTCTCGGCCGCCGGAACATCACGGTAGCCGAAGGATGCGCGATCCGGATCATGGCTCTGCGAAGCTCGGCTCGCCGGGACCGCGACGCTGGGATCGGGCGGTTTCCTCATGGGGCGCAACCTAGAGCGATTCACCACGTGAGGGAACCGTCCGCGGTTGCCCGACACGGGGCACGCACCCCGATAATAATGGTTGCCACGAGCACATTCAGTTCGGCTGTAATCAGGCGAGCCGAATGGACCCCGAGGGAACCGTCATGCTGCTGAAAGACCGCGTGATCCTGATCACCAACGTCGAGAAATTCGCCGGCCACGGCACGTCGGCGGTGGCGCTGGCGCAGGGCGCCACGGTGCTGGCGCACGACCCGACCTTCGAGGCGCCGAGCGCCCGCCACGCCTACGAGGCGCGCCATCCCGGCGCGCACGCGCTCGCCGCGACCGATCCGGCGACGATGATCGCGCTGGCAGTCAAGCGCCACGGCCGCATCGATGCCCTGGTCAGCAACGACGCCTTCCCGGCGTTGCGGGCGCCGCTCGCCGAAGCGCGCCTTGAGGATTACCGCACGGCGCTCGAAACCATGGCGGTGACGCCTTTCCGTCTGATCCAGCTGGTCGCGCCGGCGATGCGCAAGCAGCGCTCGGGCCGCATCGTCCTGGTGTCGTCGGCGGCGCCGTTGCGCGGCATCGCCAACTACGCGCCCTACGTGTCGGCGCGCGCCGCCGCCAACGGGCTCGTCTCCTCGCTCGCCAAGGAGCTCGGCCGCGACGGCATCACGGTGAACGCCGTCGGCTCGAACTATGTCGAGAACCCCGACTACTTCCCGCCCGCGCTGCTCGCCAACAGGGAAGCGATGGCAAAGATGACGGCGCAAATTCCGCTTGGCCGACTCGGCAAGCCGGAGGAGCTCGGCGCGACCATCTGTTTTCTCTGTTCGGAACACGCGGGCTTTATTACCGGTCACGTTCTTCCGCATGCCGGCGGATGGGCGTGACGACGGCAAAGGAGCATGCCACACTTCGTGCAACGAGACGCCGCGCACGGGTGACCGAAGCGCGGCTATGAAGGGGGCGACGTCGAGACACGCCGATGAATGCGGCACGCTCCCTTGGCGTGATTTGTTCGAGGGTTCCGCATGGGACGGCAGATTGTTCACCGCTTGCTGGTCTCGTTCCCGGCCCTGCTCGGCGTGCTCTTCCTCTGCTTCTGTCTCCTGCAGGTGGTGCCGGCCGACCCGGCGATGATCATTGCCGGTCCCGACGCCAAGGCCGAGACCATAGCGGCAATCCGCAACGAGCTCGGGCTCGACCGGCCGATCCCGATCCAATTCATCGAATATATCGGCCGCCTGCTGCGCGGCGACCTCGGGCGCTCGATCATCTCCAACAAGATGGTGAGCGAGGAGCTGGCGCTCACCATCGGGCCGACCGTCGAGCTGATGCTTGGCGCCATGCTGCTCGCCGTGCCGTGCGGGCTGGCGCTCGGCACGCTCGCCGCCGTGCGGCGCGGCTCGATCGTCGACCGCCTGATCATGGCGGTGTCGGTGGCCGGCGTCTCCATGCCGGTGTTCTTCATCGGCCTGATCCTGATCCAGTATGTCGGCTTCAAGTGGGGCCTGCTGCCGTTCACCGGCCGCACCGGGCCGGTGTGGGAGGGCGGCCTGCCCAGCCTGATCCTGCCGGCCCTCACCCTCGGCCTGGTGCTGATCGGCCCGATCGCACGGCTGACGCGCACCGCAGTGCTCGAGGTACTGGGCGCCGACTTCGTCCGCACGGCGCGCGCCAAGGGCCTGCGCGAGACGGTGGTGATCATCCATCACGCGCTGCGCAACGCCCTCATTCCGGTGGTCACCCTGATCGGCCTGCAGGCAGCGTTCCTGCTGGGCGGCGCGGTGGTGACCGAGACCATGTTCTCCTGGCCGGGCGTCGGACGGCTGGCCGTAGGCGCGATCGTGTCGAGCGATTTCCCGACGGCGCAGGGCGCCATCATGATCCTCGCCATCGCCTTCCTGACCATCAACCTGCTGGTCGACGTGCTCTACGTCTACCTCGATCCCAGAGTCCAACGGTCGTAGGGGGCAGCGCGCATGAGTGTCGAGACCCTGGACACCGTGGTCCGGACAGAAGAGACCGGAATCCTCTCCCGTTCCGGCGTGCTGCGCCGGCTGGCGCGCGACAAGGTCGCCGCCGTCGCCGCCCTGCTGCTGGTGCTGATCGCGCTGGCGGCAGTCTTCGCCCCGGTCGTGGCGCCCTACGATCCCTACCTCACCGACCTCACCAAGGTGATGCAGCCGCCGAGCGCCGAGCACTGGTTCGGCACCGACAATACCGGCCGCGACATCCTGAGCCGCGTCATCTTCGGTACGCGCAACACCCTGATGCTGGGCCTGGTCGGCGTGCTGATCGGCGGCCTGCTGGGCGGCGTGCTCGGCATCCTGGCGGCCTTCTATCCGCGCGCCGACGGCTGGATCATGCGCCTGGTCGACGTCATGCTGGCCTTCCCCGCCATCCTGATCGGCCTCGCCGTGGCGGCGGTGGCCGGCGCCGGCCTCGGCGCCGTGGTCATCGCCCTGGTGGTGGCGACGGTGCCCGACGTGGCGCGGGTGGCGCGCGGCGCGGCGGTCGGCATCATGGGCCAGGAGTTCATGGAAGCCGGCCGCGCCGTCGGCGTCTCCGACCGCACGCTGATCTGGCGCTACCTGACGCTCAACTGCATCTCGACCATCTTCGTCTTCCTGACGCTGCGCTTCGGCCAGATCATCCTGATCGGCTCGGCACTCGGCTTCCTCGGCATGGGCGCCCAGCCGCCGACCGCCGAGCTCGGCATGATGGCGGCCCAGGGGCGCGACTTCCTGTTCATGGCGCCGCACATCGCGACGATCCCGAGCTGCGCGATCTTCGTCATCGTGCTGGCCGCCAACCTTCTGGGCGACGCGCTGCGCGACGTCCTCGATCCGAGGCTGCAACAATGATCAAGGTGGTCGGCGGTGCGTGCGCGCACCACGAGATGGTGCCGCGCAAGGTCATCGCCGAGGCGCCCTGGATTCCGGTGCTCGACATCGACAGGCACCAGGTCACCGACAAGAAGGCGAAAGGCATGCGGCCGCACACGATATACCAGAACACGTTCTACAAGGGGCTGGATGCGGGCTTCTGAGGCTCGACGCTCCCCTACGGCAAACGGGGCGACAGACAAACACAGCGAGGGAACGATGCGTAAGATTTGGCAGGGCATGGCAGGGCTGCTCGGCGCGTTCGGCGCCGCTTCGGCGGCCGAGGCGCAGACGCTGCGCATGATGAAGTCGCTCGACGCACCGCACTACGACGGGCAGCGAACGACCTGGTCGCCGACCTCCGATATCGTCAACATGTTCCAGGACACCCTGGTGGCGATGGACTGGGACGGCAAGACCGTCATTCCCTATCTCGCCAAGTCGTGGACGATGAGCCCGGACGGCAAGCTCTACACCTTCAAGCTGCGCGACGACGTGCAGTTCTGCAGCGGCAAGAAGTTCACCGCCGCCGACGTCGTCTACTCCTTCAAGCGCCTGACCAGCCCCGAGCTCAAGGCGCCGCTCGCCTGGCGCGCCGGCAACCTCAAGGAGATTCGCGCCACCGATCCCTACACGGTCGAGTACGAGCTCAACGAGCCGTTCTCCGACCTGCTGCTCAACCTCACCATGTTCACCACCGCGATCCACAACAAGGAGAGCGTGGAGTCGCTCGGCAAGGATTACGGCACCAAGGCCGCCGACGGCACCGGCCCATGGTGCTTCGAATCGTGGTCGCCGCGCACCGAGATCGTGCTCAAGCGTCACGACGCCTACAAGTGGGGCCCGTCGATGTACCAGAACAAGGGCCCGGTGAAGTTCGAGAAGCTCAGCATCAAGATCGTGCCCGAGGACGCCAGCCGCGTCGCCGCCATGATGGGCGGGCAGTTCGACGTCACCCACCAGATCCCGCTGCAGTTCATCCAGCAGGTCAAGGCCTCGCCCAACCTCAACGTGCAAGAGGCGAAGCCCAACTTCCAGCTGATGTACTACGGCTACAAGGCCAACCGGCCGATGGTGTCGGACAAGCGCGTGCGCGAGGCGATGAACATCGCCATCAACCGCGCCGACATCGTCAAGGGCATCATGCTGGGCAACGCCGATCCGGCCTACACCTTCATCGACCCCAAGGCGCTAGACTTCGCCGACAGCACCAAGAACATCATCAAGGAGGACATCGAGCGGGCCAAGAAGCTGCTCGACGAGGCCGGCTGGAAGGTCGGCGCCGACGGCATTCGCGAGAAGGACGGCGTCAAGCTGGCGCCCAAGGTCTACTTCACGCAGGTCGCCTATTTCGGCCGCGTGTCGGAGGCCATCCAGGGCTACATGCGCAAGATCGGCATCGACTGGAAGGTCCAGGGCTTCGACTCGACCATCGCCTTCTCGAAGATGAGCGAGCAGGACTACGAGCTGTGGACCGTGACCTTCCCCTACATGTCGGCCGGCGACCTGCTGAACTTCTACTTCGATTCGAAGAACATCCCGGCACCCAACCGGATGAACTGGAAGGATGCCGAGACCGACGAGTACCTCAAGAAGGGACGCGCCGCGCTGAGCGAGGCCGACCGCGCCAAGTACTATGCGCTCGCCCAGCAGCGCGTCACCGAGGAGCACCTCTGGATGCCGGTGATGAACATCGCCATGTACACCACCAGCCTCAAGAAGCTGAAGGGCGTGCGGCCGCACATGCTCTACCAGAACACCTTCTACAAGGGCCTGGACTACTCCTTCTGATGGACAAGCTGCTCGAGGTCCGCGGCCTCAAGACTCATTTCCATACCGACCGCGGGCTGTTCCGGGCGGTCGACGGCATAGACTTCGCCGTCGACCGCGGGCGGACGGTCGGGCTCGTGGGCGAATCCGGCTGCGGCAAGAGCGTCACCTCGCTGTCGGTCATGGGCCTGGTGGCGAGCCCGCCCGGCGAGGTCGAGGCCGATGCCGTGATGTTCGAGGGCCGCGACGTGCTCGGCCTGTCGGCCGACGAGCGCCGGCGCCTGCGCGGCGGCAAGATGTCGATGATCTTCCAGGAGCCGATGACCTCGCTGAACCCGGTCCACACGATCGGCCAGCAGATCGTCGAGGCGATCCTCGCCCACACCTCGATGTCGCCGCAGGCGGCCAAGAAGCGCGCCATCGAGATGCTCGAGCTGGTGCGCATCCCGTCGGCCGCCGAGCGGGTCGACGACTATCCGCACCGGCTGTCCGGCGGCATGCGCCAGCGCGTCATGATCGCCATGGCGCTCAGCTGCGAGCCGGCGCTGCTGATCGCCGACGAGCCGACGACGGCGCTCGACGTGACGATCCAGGCGCAGATCCTCGACCTGCTGCAGGACCTGCAGCAGCGGCTGGGCATGGCGATCCTGATCATCACCCACGATCTCGGCGTCATCGCCGAGGTCGCCGACGAGGTGCTGGTGATGTACGCCGGCAAGATCGTCGAGCAGTCGCCGGTCGGTGCGCTGTTCGCCGATCCGCAGCATCCCTACACGATCGGCCTGCTCGGCTCGATCCCGCGGCTCGACGTCGACCGCGAGCGCCTGGCCACCATCGAGGGCACCGTGCCCAGCCCCAACAACCAGCCGAAGGGCTGTCGCTTCGCCCCGCGCTGCCCGTTCGCCGACCGGCGCTGCCACGCGGAGCCGCCGCCCCTGCGCGCGCTCGGCGGCGAGCACCAGGTCGCCTGCTGGAAGGCACCCGTCGCATGACTGCAGCCACCACCCCGGTCCTCGAGGTCGACGGGCTGGTCAAGCACTTCCCGGTCAATCGCGGGCTGATCCGGCGCAAGGTCATCGGCCTGGTGCGCGCGGTCGAGAACGTGAGCTTCGAGATCGCCCGCGGCGAGACCCTGGCGCTGGTCGGCGAGTCGGGCTGCGGCAAGTCGACGACCGGCCGCCTGGTCCTGCGCCTGATGGACCCGACCGCCGGGTCGGTGCGCTTCAAGGGCGAGGAGATCGCCGACCTCGACAAGCAGTCGCTGCGCCGCCTGCGCCGGCACATGCAGATCATCTTCCAGGATCCCTACGCCTCGCTCAATCCGCGCATGACGGTGGGCGAGATCGTGCTCGAGCCGATGGCGGTGCACGGCATCGGCAGCGAGGCCGAGCGCGAGAGCCGCGTGCGCGACCTGCTGGCCGTGGTCGGGCTGCTGCCCGAGCACGCACGGCGCTATCCGCACCAGTTCTCCGGCGGGCAGCGCCAGCGCATCGGCATCGCCCGCGCGCTCGCCGTCAATCCCGACCTGATCGTCTGCGACGAGCCGGTGTCGGCGCTCGACGTCTCGATCCAGGCGCAGATCGTCAACCTGCTGCAGAACCTGCAGCGCCAGTTCGGCCTCTCCTATCTCTTCATCGCCCACGATCTCGCCGTGGTGAAGCACATCAGCGACCGCGTCGCGGTGATGTATCTCGGCAAGCTGGTCGAGATCGCCACCAAGCGCGAGCTCTACGAGCGGCCGCTGCATCCCTACACCCAGGCCCTGCTGTCGGCGATCCCGCGGCCGGATCCCTCGATCCGCCGCAAGCGCATGCTGCTCGCCGGCGACGTGCCGAGCCCGCTCGCCCCGCCGCCCGGCTGCCGCTTCCACACCCGCTGCCCGTTCGTCCAGCCGCGCTGCCGCGAGGAGGAGCCCGTGCTGCGCGAGAGCGGCACCGGCCATCGCGTCGCCTGCCACTTCTACGAGACCCTGCCCGCGCCGCCGATCGCCGCGGCCGCCGGCCCGGCCAAAGGCAAGTTCAGCGACCGCCTCGCCGCCTTCGAGGCGGCCAAGGCGGCGCGGGCGTCGGCCTGACGTACTCGGCGTCATCGTCTTCCGGACCGCGAGCGTCCCGCTCCCTCATGAATCCGAGCGAGTCAGGACTCAGAACTTCAGCGCCGCCTTCAGGCCGCCGCCGTAGCCGATCGTCGAGCTGGAGAACTTCCCGGCACCTTGCAGCGACAGGACGACGTTGCCCTGGACGAAGACGTCGATGTTGGCGCCGATGTCGAGATAGGTCGTGGCGAAGCTGCTGTTGACCGTGAACGGCGCGACGCCGGGCGCCGACAGAAACGATGCGGTCACCGACGGCGCGGCGCTGCCGATGAACTGGGTCAGGCCGACGGTGACGTTCGGGCGAACCAGCGTGCCGCCCAGCATCAGGTCGCCGCCGAGCTCGATCGCCGGCTGGATGGTGAAGTAGGTCTGCCCGGTGCCCTGCACGGCGAGGCCGGCGCCGCCGGCACCGCTCTCGGCGAGCGCCCCGGTGCCGACATACTGGAAGCCCGCATCGACGCGCGGCTTCAGGTAGACGTTGCCGTACGCGAAAGCATGCGAGGCGCGCACCTGGCCGGCGATCATCCATTGCGGCAGCACGCTGGTGGCGGTCGAGCCGTTGAACAGGCTGCGCGAGAGGTTGAACTGGCCATAGCCCGCCGCCAGCGAGGCCGACAGCATGGTGTCGCCGAAGCTGCGCTTGGCCACGAGGCCGAGCTGGCCGAACGTGCCCCGGCTCCAGGCCAGGCTCTCGACCGCCATGTTCTGGAACTCGATGCTGAGGCCGCCGCCCAGCAGCCAGTCGTCGCCGACATCGAACTGGGCGCCGCCGGCGATCTGGAACGACGCGAAACTGTAGGCGCGATTGACCGTGCTGGTCGGCCGCGACAGGCCCCACGCATCGACCCGGGCCCAGCCGCAGCGATCCTGCCGCACGAAGCGATACGCGCCGTCGCGCGCCGCGCAGCTCAGCAGGGCGTCGCCGAACTGCATGCCGGAGAACAGCGCGGCGATCTGATGGTCGGCCATGATCTGCGGCGACAGCGTGTCGAGGGCCGCCAGGTAGCCGCCGACGCTCGCAATCCCGGTGAGCCCGCTCAGGCTCGAATCGACCGCGCCGTTGGCCGCCGCCTGCTGCAGGTTGCCGGCGATCGCCGACTGGTTGCTGTTGGCCGCCGCGCGGATGCCCGAGTTGGCGTAGTTGACCGAGTAGTTGAGCACGATGTCGTTGGCGTTCGGGTAGGCGAGGCTGTAGGTCGCCACCGCGGTGCTGGCCGGCGCCGCGAGGCTGGTCTGCGTGCTGGTCGCCACGCCGCCGGTCGCGCTCACGATCGTCGCCGCGCCGCTGATCGTCTGCTGCGTGCTGACGAGGTTGGCCTGGACCGCGCCGGCGAGCTGAGCGGTGCCGGCGACGACGATCTTGTCGGCCTGGTTGGTCGATGCCGCGATGTCGACGGCGAGCACGCCGCCGGACGTCTGGACGAGGCTGCCCTGGCTGACCGTGGTCGTCAGGATCTGGCCCTTGCCGCCGGGCGCCAGGGTGCCCGCATTGCTGAGCACGCCGGACGTGCCGAGGGTGACCGTGTTGCCCGTGTTGAAGGTGCCGCCGGACAGGTTGTTGAAGGTGCCGGTGCCGCCATTGACGAGGACCTGGCCGCTGATGATGCCGGAATTGCCGATGGTCGTCGGGCCGACCGAGGACTGGCCGGCGGCGCTGCTCACCTGGATCGCGATGCCGGACGCGATCGCGATGCCCGCCGCCACGGTGCCCTGGTTGGTGACGGTGCTGGCGCTGCCGCCCTGCAGGAGGATGCCGCCGCCGGTTCCGCTGCCGCCGTTGACCGTGGCGTTCTGGCCGATGGCGACGGCGATCGTGCCGTTGCCCTGCAGGCCGACGCTCTGCGCGAGAATCCCGTAGGCGCCGGCTCCCTGGACGGATACGCCGGCGTTGCTGGCGAGGGTGACGCTGACCGCGCCGCCAGTGCCCTGGCCGCCGGCGCTCTGGGCGAAGATGCCGTGCGCGCCGGCGCCATTCGTGGTCAGGCTGCCGGAATAGGTGACCGTCACGGCGCCGCCGCTGCCGGTGCCGCCCGAGCTGCCGATCAGCGCGCCGCTCGACGCGTTGGGCTGGCCGGCGATGCCGCCGCCGCCGCCGACGCTCTGGGCGAACAGGCCGACCGAGCTGTCGCCGCGCGTTGCGACGTTGGCGCTGACGCCGAGGATCACCGTGCCGCCATCGCCGCTCGTCGAGGTCCCCTGCGACATCGCGAGGCTGGTGCCGAAATTGCTGGTGGCGCCCATGCTGACCGTGCCGGCCAGGCCGCCGCCGCCGCCGATGCTCTGCGCCAGCACGCCGTACGAGGCGACGACGCGACCGGGATCGAGCGAGCCGGTGCTGATCGAGCCGCCGCTGACGGTGACCGTGACCGCGCCGCCATTGCCGGAGACGCTGCCGGTGCCGCCCACCGTGATGGTGCTGCCAGTCGATCCGACCGCGCCGAGGCCGCCCGTGCCGCCGCCGCCGCCGATCGACTGCACCAGGATGGCGGCGGCCGAGCGGCCCGTGGTGACGAGAGTGCCGGCCGAATGGGTGACGCTCACCGTGCCGCCATCGCCGCTCGAGGCGCTCCCGGCGCCGACATTGATGGCGAGCCTGGCGTTGTCGGTGCTTTGGGTGACCTCGGTCGAGCGGCTGCCGGCCGCGGCATCGCCGCCGCCGCCGCCGATGCTTTGGACATAGAGCGCATTGGCGCCATCGCCGCCGGTCGTCACGCTGGCGGCGTTGCCGATCTGGACCGTGCCGCCCGACCCCGAGCCGCCGCTGCTGCCGAGCTGGGCTGTCGCCTGCCAGCGGTTCGCCGAGCCGATGCCGCCGAGATCGCCGGCCGAGCCGCCGCCGCCGCCGACGCTCTGCGCGAAGATGCCATGCGAGGAATCGGTGAAGGTCGTGATCGTGCCGCCACTCTGGTTCGTCACGGTGACGTTGCCGCCGGTGCCGCCGCTCGCCGTGCCGCCCAGCGTCATGGCGATGCCGTGCGCCTCGCTGGTGCCGGTCGAGCCGAGGAGCAGCGACCCTGTCATCGTGCCGACGCCGCCGCCGCCGCCGACGCTTTGTGCGAAGATGCCGTGCTGCTGGGTGACCCAGCGCGCATCGTGCGTCGTGCCCGTGGTGATCTGGCCGCTGTTGGTGACCGAGACAGTGCCGCCGGTGGCGCCCGAACCGCCGGTCTGGCCGAGCGCGAAGCTCACCGTCGAGCCGGTGGCGCCGGAGACGCTGCCGGCGAGCCCCGCGGAGCCATTGCCACCGCCGCCGCCGACGCTCTGGGCAACGATGCCGCGCGAGGAATCGCCCAGCACGGCGATGCTGCCCTGGCTGGTCACGGTGACGGAACCGCCCGTGCCGCCGGCACCGCCCGCGGCGCCGAGCGCAACCGTCAGGGCCTTCGGCGCATCGTTCTGGCTGCTGCTGCTGCCGCTGCCGCTGCTGTCTGCCGAGACGTCGCCGCGCACGCCGACGCCGGCATTGCCGCCACCGCCGCCCACCGATTGCGCGAACACGCCGTCCATCTGCTGGAAGTGCTGCGGCGTGCCATCGGTGCCGATCCCGGTGCGGATGCTCGCCGTGCTGGCGATCGACACCGTCACCGAATTGCCGTCGCCGCCGCTGCCGCCCGGCGCGCCGAGCGCGACGGTGAGCTGGCTGGCACTGCTCGAGCTGGTCGACGTCGCCGTCACCTTGCCGTCGATGCCCACACCGCCATGGCCGCCACCGCCGCCGACGCTTTGCGCCACCAGCGCCTTCGAGCCGTTGCCGCCGGTGGTGATGTTGCCGCTCGTCGTGACCTGGACAGTGCCGCCGCTGCTGCCGCTGCCCGCCGTGCCGCCGACCGCGACGTCGAGGCTGGTCCCGCCCTGGTTCTCGACATTGCCCAGGATGCCGGCGACACCATTGCCGCCGCCGCCGCCGACGCTCAGCGCAAAGATGCCGTGCGAGTTGTCGTCGCGCGTGGTGAGCGCCGCGGCATTCGTCACGGTGACGCTGCCGCCCGTCCCCGACGAGCTGCCCGACCCGCCGACGGCAATCGAGGCGGTGTCGCTGCCGGCTGTCCCGTTGGTGACCTTGCCGATCATGCCGATACCGCCGTGGCCGCCGCCGCCGCCAACGCTCTCGGCATAGAGGGCGTGCCCGCCCTGCATGACGGCGGAAAAGCCTTCCTTGGTGAGGCCGCTGCCGGTAACGATCGAGCTGTCGGACTCGTTCTGGATGCTTACGGTTCCGCCATTGCCCGCACTGCCGCCCTGGCCTCCAATGCCGATCGTCAGCCTGTCGACGGTCGTGTCGTCCGTCTGCTTGCCCGGGTCGATCGAGAAGTTGGTTCCGCCCGTTCCGCCGCCGCCGCCGACCGATTGGGCGAAGACGCCCACCGATCCCCGGCCGGTCACGGTAATGGGCGCATTGGCGTTGGTGACGCTGACCGTGCCGCCCGAACTCCCGGCAGCCCCGTCGCCGCCCACGGCGACGGTCAGGGATTGCGAGGCGCTGCCCGCGCTCGTCGTCTCGAACGACCCCGTCGCCCCGCCATGGCCACCGCCGCCGCCGATCGACTGGGCATAGATGCCATGCGACTGCGCCGATGCGGTGCCGATCTCGCCGGAATTGGCGATGGTCACGGTCGACGCGGTCTGGCCGGACCCGCCATCGCCCCCGACCGACACCGCGGCCGACATCGCGCCCTGGTTGCCGGTCGCCGTGAAGGCCATGGCGCCATGACCGCCGCCGCCGCCCACCGACTGGGCGAAGATGCCGTACTCGCCGGAGGAATTGGTGTTGCCGGTGGCGCCGCCGGTGGAGATCGAGCCCTGGTTGGTCACGGTGACGGCCGCCGCCGTGGCGCCGGAGCCGCCGCTGCCGCCGACCGAAACATTCGCCTGGTCGGTGTCGCCCGTCGTCGTGTAGCTGCCGCTCACGACCATGCTGGCGTTGCCGCCCTGGCCGCCGATGCTCTGGGCGACGATGCCGCGCGACCCGCTGCCGGTGACGGCAACCGGTCCGGTGCTGGTGACGGAGACGGTGTCGGCGACGCCGCCGCTCGACCCGGTCCCGCCGACGCTCACGCCGAGCGTGATCGTGGACGAGGTCGAGACGTTGGCCGCAACCGACCATCCGCCATGCCCTCCGGCGCCACCGACGCTTTGCGCCAGGATGCCGTCGGCGAGCGTTCCGCTGGTGGTGACGCTGCTCGACGTCACGGCGACGCTGCTGCTGCTGCTCGCAGGACCGGCATCGCCGCCCACGGTTACGGCGAGGCTACCGCTGCCCTCCAGGGAGAGATTGCCCGAGATGCTCGTCCCGCCATTGCCGCCCGCCCCGCCGATGCTCTGGGCGACGATGCCCTGCGACTGGCTGCCGGACGTGGAAACCTGGGCACTGGAGGTGACGTTCACCCGGCCGGCTTCCCCGGCCGTGCCGCCATTCCGTCCGACCGTGATCCCCAGCCCGAAGCTGTCGGTGGTCGTCACCGTCCCGGCAAGGCTGGTGCCCGCATTGCCGCCCCCGCCGCCCACGCTCTGGGCCAGGATGCCGGCCGATTGCTGACCCTGCGTCGTGATGGCGCCCGAGCTGGTCACGGTGACATTCGCACCGTCGGTGCCGGCGCTGCCGCTGCCGCCCACCACGATCGAGAGCGAGGCGATCTCCGAGAGGGTGCCCGACGACGACAGGCCGCCGTTGCCGCCGCCGCCGCCAATGCTTTGCGCCTGGATGCCCGACGATTGCTGACCCTGCGTGACGATGGCTGCAGCACTTGTCGCCGTCACGGCGGAGGCGCTGCCGCCGGTGCCGCCGGTGCCGCCCACGGTCACACCGATCGCGGCGAACTCCGCCGCGGCACCCGACAGCGACATGCCGCCATTGCCGCCGCCGCCGCCGAGGCTCTGGACCAGCATTCCGGCCGACTGCTGGCCCTGCGTCGTGATGGTGCCCTGGCTGGTCGCCGTGACGGTCGAGCCGTCACCCCCGGAGCCGCCGCTGCCGCCCAGCGCCAGCGCAATCGAGGCGAACTCGGCGACGGCGGCCGACACCGACAGGCCGCCGTTGCCGCCGCCGCCGCCGATGCTCTGCGCCAGGAGGCCGGCCGACTGCTGTCCCCGGGTCGTGACGGCCCCCTGGCTGGTCGCCGAGACAGTCGAGCCGTCGCCCCCGGAGCCGCCGCTGCCGCCCATCGAGAAGGCGAGCGCACCGAACGCCGAGGCAGTGCCCGACAGCGAGAAGCCGCCGTTGCCCCCGCCACCGCCGATGCTCTGGCTGCCGATCGCGGCCGAGTTGCTGCCCGACGTGGTGATCGTCGAGCCCGACACCACCGTCACTGCGCCCCCCGCGCCACCGGAGCCACCCGAGCCGCCCAGGTCAACCGACGACGACACGATCCCGCCGCTCAACGCGATGGCGAAGCCGCCATTGCCGCCGCCGCCGCCGATACTCTGCGCCTGGATCCCGAACGACCCGCTTCCGGTCGTGGTGATGGCGGTCGAGGTGGCCACGGAGCACGAGCCGTTCGAGACGCCCAGGGTGCAGACCGACACCGTGCCGCCATCGCCGCCGGTGCCCCCTGAGCCGCCGATCGACGTGCCGAGGCCCACGGGCCCGACCGCGGCAGTTACCGCGAAGCCGCCATTGCCGCCGCCACCGCCGATGCTGATGGCCTGGATGCCATGCGACGTGTCGCCGGCGGTGACCAGATTGGCCGTGCCGTTCGACGTCACCGAGACTGTGCCGCCAGCGCCGCCCGTACCGCCGGAAGACCCGACGGAAACCGAGACGACGAGGCCGATCGACCCGCTGCCACCGCCGTTGCCGCCGCCGCCGCCAACGCTTTGCGCCTGGAGGGCGGTCGAGTTCGCGAATGTCGTCGAGATGCTGCCGCTGTTGGTGACCGTGACCTGGCCGCCATTGCCGCCACCCGCGCCGGCGCCATCTCCTGACGCGACGCCGCCCAGGGCAAACCAGCCGGCGCTGGTGCCGCCGTGGCCGCCGCCGCCGCCGATGCTCTGGGCCAGGATGCCCTGCGAGCAACCCGCATTGCCGCAGACCTCGTTGGAGCCGGTCTGCACGGGTTGGCTGGTCACGGCCCCGGTCTTGATCGTGCCGCTGTTGGCGATGCTGACGATGCCGCCGTCTCCGCCGTTCGACGCCCGGCCGCCGAACGACACGATCTCGGCCGAGAACCCGCCGGAGCCGCCGCCGCCGCCGACGCTGTAGGCCATGATGCCGATGGCGTCGGTGCCCGACGTCGTGAGGGTGCCCGAGTTCACGACCGTGATCTGGCCGCCCGCGCCGCCCTGGCCGCCGGTCGAGCCGCTGGCGTAGTAGGCTCCGATCGAGCTTCCCCCGTGACCGCCACCGCCGCCCACGCTCTGGACGACGAGCGCCATCGCCTGGTCGCTGATCGTGGTGATGTTGGCCTGGTTGGTCACCGAGATGGTGCCGCCCGAGCCGGCGCTGCCGCCATTGGCAGCAAAGGTGACGATGGCCACCGTGCCGCCGGCGCTGGCCGCGTGACCGGCGACCGACTGCGCGACAATGCCATGGGAGGTGGCGCCGGAAGTCTGGATCGAGCCCTGGACGTCGAGGGTGATGCTGCCCGAGGTGCCGGTGTCGCCGCCGGACCCGCCATGGCCGGTCCAGCTGCCGCCGCCGCCCTGGCCTCCGGACGAGCCCAGGCTGTAGACGGCGATTCCGTAGGACTGGCTGCCCGAGGTGGCGATCACGAAGTTTCCGGAGAGGTCGATTGCTCCGCCACCGCCGCCCGCGCCGCCGTCGCCGCCGTTCCCGGTCGTGGTGCTCTCGCCGCCGTTTCCGCCGAAGCCCGCCTTGCTGACGGCATAGAGGCCGTGCGACTGCGTGGCGGTGGTCGACAGGTTGGCCAGGCTTCCGGACGCCAGGCCGACCGTGATGCTCCCGCCCTGGGCGCCCTTCCCTCCGCTGCCGCCATCGCTGGTGTCGCCCTCGCCGCCTTTGGCGCCGTCCCCTCCCTGGCTGTACAGGTTGAAGGCGTGGGCGTTGGTGCCGTTGCTCGTGGCCACGACCCATGAGCCCGACTGGGACGCCGAGACGGTGATCGAGCCGCCGCTGCCGCCACCGGCGCCGTAGCCACCGGTGCCTGCGCCTTCGGCGCCATCGCCGCCGGTGCCGCCGATCGATTGCAGATAGAGGCCGGCCCCGCCATTGGAGGTCGTGATCGACGCGCTTCCGGTCGCAGTGACCTGCACCGCGCCACCGCCGGCACCGTCACCGCCATGGCCGCCATCCGTCCCGCCGCCACCGCTGCCGCCGGTCGACAGGAGCTGGATGCCGGTCCCGGTGACGGAGAGGGTCGAGCTGCTCATCGACAGCGTGATGGCGCCGCCCGATCCACCGGCCCCGCCGGCGCCGCTCGTGGGCGACTTGCCGTCACCGCCCTTGGAGCCGAGGTCGATGCCGATGGCCGAGCTGCCGGTCAGCGACATCGTGCTGAGCGACGTGACGGTCACGGCCGTCCAGTAGGCGTCCTTGCCGGCGTGGCTGTCGCTGCCGTCCGAGCCCGAGTTGTAGACGTAGAAGCCCGAGGCACTGGACGCGCTGGTCAGGACGCCGCTGCTGCCCGAGCCGTTGTAGTCGAGCTGGATGGTCTGGCTGCTGCTGCCATCGGTGCCGCTGTACTCGAGGATTATGCCGGCCGGGTTGCCGCTGCTGTTGGTAAAGGAAAAGGTCGGGCCGATCGCGGTCGTCAGGCTGTTGACGTCGAGCGAGATGATGTCGCTGGAGAAGCTCGAGCCGTTCTTGATGCCGCCCGACTGGTCTCCGGTGCAGGTCGCGACATCGCTGCTGGATACGGTGCACCCGGCCTGATCGGCGGCCGACCGCAACGACACCAACAAGAGGCAGGCGAGCACGAACGCCGCGACGCCTGCGAGAAACCGGTGCCTCGGCAACGTCTAGTCCCCCACCCTGTAGTGGTATCGATGCTACAGGTTTTTTCGCCCGCCGCGAGCAGGACAGCATTCTCCCGTGCTGCAAATTTTCCCGGGCGGGCCGCCGGCCTGCGGGCTATGACGTGCGCAACGTGCAGGTCGATGTTGTCGTGCCATATGCGACTGCGGCCAGGCTCTGCTACCTGGCTTCCATCTATGACAACGACCCGCCGAAGGTCCCTTCATGACCGCCCATCAATGCGCCATCCGTAGGATCATCCTCGGCATCCTCCACGTGGTAGTATGAATAAATCCTACTGACGGCAGACCGATGACCAAGATCTCCAGGCGAACCTTCAGCCTGCCGGCTAAGCAAGCCGCCTATATCGATTCGAAGGTCGATTCCGGAGCCTACGCCTCTGCTTCCGAGGTCGTCAGAGCAGGCCTTCGCGCTTTGCAGGAACGAGACGCTGCGTTCGAACGCTGGCTGCGTGAGGAAGCCGTGCCCACCTATGATGCAACCAAGGCCGATCCGTCGAGCCGCCTCTCCGCAAAGTCGGTGTTCGCGGAAGCCCGAGACCGCTACAGCGGCGGCCGCAAAGCGCGCCGTTGAAACGCCGCAGCGTCACTTTCACGCCGCAGGCACGTCGCGAGCTGCTCGCCATCGGCGATTGGTCTAGCTGAACGCCTCGTCCCAGGTGCCGCGCGTGGAAGCCTTCGAGTACTCGGTCGCGCGGTTCTCGAAGAAGTTGGTGTGCTCGATGGCGTTGAGCATCTGGTCCATCCATGGCAGCGGGTTCTTGGCGTCGCTGCGGTAGATCGGCTGCAGGCCGACCTGGTTGAGCCGGCGGTCGGCGATGAAGCGGATGTAGCGCTTCACGTCGACCGCGGTCATGCCCTCGATGGCGCCCATCTCGAAGGCGAGGTCGATGAAGGCGTCCTCGTGATCGACGATGGTCGAGCAGGCGACGTAGATCTCGCGCTGCAGCGGCTCGGTCCAGATCTCCGGGTTCTCCTGCACGAAGGTGCGGAACAGGCGGACGATCGAGTTGCAGTGCAGGGTCTCGTCGCGCACCGACCACGACACGATCTGGCCCATGCCCTTCATCTTGTTGAAGCGCGGGAAGTTCATCAGCATGGCGAACGACGCGAACAGCTGCAGGCCCTCGGTGAAGGCGCCGAACACCGCCAGGGTCTTGGCGATGTCGGCCTTCGAGTCGACGTTGAAGCCCTGCATGTAGTCGTACTTGTCCTTCATCTCCTTGACGTGGAGGAAGGCCGAGTACTCGGTCTCCGGCATGCCGATCGTGTCGAGCAGGTGGCTGTAGGCGGCGACGTGCACGGTCTCCATGGCCGAGAAGGCGGCCAGCATCATCTGCACCTCGGTCGGCTTGAAGATGCGCGAGTAGTGCCGCATGTAGCAGTTGTTCACCTCGACATCGGCCTGAGTGAAGAAGCGGAAGATCTGCGTCAGCAGGTGACGCTCGCTGTCGGTGAGCTTGTTGCGCCAGTCCTTGACGTCGTCGGCCAGCGGCACCTCCTCGGGCAGCCAATGGATGCGCTGCTGGGTCAGCCAGGCGTCGTACGCCCAGGGATAGTGGAACGGCTTGTAGATCGGCTTGGCGTCGAGCAGGGACATGGCGGCAACCCGGCAAAAATCGTTGCGGCAAAAAGGGCCCCGTCGCGCGCGCCGGAGTTGACCGGCGAGCGCGGCGAGGACAACGGCAGTTACTGGCAGCTAAGACATTCTTCGTAATCGTTGGATCGGGCCGGTGCCGCCGGCACGCCGAGCGGCACCGGCCCGATCGGCGCCGAGGGGGCGTCGACTATTGGCGCTGAGAGGGCGAGATCGCCGAGCGGCTGGGCGAGCGCTTCGCCCGCTACCGACTCGGCGCGCTGGATGCTGAGCGAGCGGCAGTAGTAAAGGCTCTTCACGCCGCGCTTCCAGGCCATCATGTGGATCTGATGCAGGTCGCGCTTGTGCACGTCGGCCGGCAGGAAGATGTTCAGCGACTGGCTCTGGCAAATGAAGGGGGCGCGATCGGCGGCGTGCTCGACGAGCCAGCGCTGGTCGAGCTCGAAGGCCGTCTTGAACACCGCCTTCTCGTGGTCGTCGAGGCAGTCGAGATGCTGCACCGAGCCCTGGTCGACCATGATCGACGTCCAGGTCTCCTCGTCGTTCCTGCCCTTCTGCTCCAGCAGCTTCTCGAGGTAGGGGTTGCGCACCACGAACGAGCCCGACAGGGTCTTGTGGTTGTAGACGTTGGCCGCCGACGGCTCGATGCCGGGCGAGGCGCCGCCGCAGATGATCGAGATCGAGGCGGTGGGCGCGATCGCGAGCTTGTTGGAGAAGCGTTCCGCGAAGCCGAAATCGGCGGCGTCCGGGCAGGCGCCGCGCTCGCGCGCCAGCGCCTTCGACGCCGCATCGCAGTGGCCGCGGACGTGCTTGAACATCTTCTTGTTCCACACCTTGGCCATCACCGATTCGAGCGGGATGTTGTTCTGCTGCAGGAAGGAGTGGAAGCCCATGACGCCGAGCCCGACCGAGCGCTCGCGCATGGCGGCGTAGGTTGCGCGCGCGAAATCGCTGCCGGCCTTGTCGATGAAGCCCTGCAGGACATTGTCGAGGAAGCGCATCACGTCCTCGATGAAGGTCGGATGCTCGTGCCATTCGAGATAGGTCTCGAGATTGAGCGAGGAGAGGCAGCACACCGCGGTGCGCTGCTTGCCGTGGTGGTCGATCCCGGTGGGCAGCGTGATCTCGCTGCACAGGTTGGAGGTCCTGACCTCGAGGCCGGCGAGCTTGTGATGCTCGGGCCTGGCCCTGTTCACGTGATCGACGAACACCAGGTACGGCTCGCCGGTCTCGATGCGCGCCGTCAGGATGCGGATCCACAGCGAGCGAGCCGAGATCTTGCGCTGGACCGTGCCGTCCTTGGGGCTGACCAGGCCCCATTCCTCGTCGTTCTCGACGGCGCGCATGAAGGCGTCCGACACCAGGAGCCCATGGTGGAGGTTGAGCGCCTTGCGGTTGGGATCGCCGCCGGTCGGGCGGCGCAGCTCGATGAATTCCTCGACCTCGGGATGGTTGACCGGCAGGTAGACCGCGGCCGAGCCGCGGCGCAGCGAGCCCTGGCTGATCGCCAGCGTGAGCGAATCCATCACGCGGATGAACGGCACCACGCCCGAGGTCTTGCCGTTCATGCCGACCTTCTCGCCGATCGAGCGCAGGTTGCCCCAGTACGAGCCGATGCCGCCCCCGCGGGCGGCCAGCCACACGTTCTCGTTCCACAGCCCGACGATGCCTTCGAGCGAATCGCTGGCCTCGTTCAGGAAGCACGAGATCGGCAGGCCGCGCGAGGTGCCGCCGTTGCTCAGCACCGGCGTCGCCGGCATGAACCAGAGCCGGCTGATATAATCATAGAGCCGCTGGGCGTGGCCGTCGTCGTCGGCATAGGCCGATGCCACGCGGGCGAACATCTCCTGGTAGCTTTCGCCCGGCAACAGGTAGCGGTCGGACAGGGTCGCCTTCCCGAAGACGGTCAGCCGGGAGTCGCGCGAGGCGTCGGTAACAACCCGTGCGCCGCTTCGAACTTGAACAACATCAAACACTTGCGGCTCCCCTTTTCTTTTTGTCCACAGCTGTGGATAGAACACTCTGTGGAAGACACCTAGATGTTGGGAGGCATTTGCCGCCGCCCACTATTCCTTGATGATACGACTCCGGCCTGCCTTGTCATCGCCATTTTTATTCCCTGCGTGTGAATCTCAGGAATCGCCCTCTAACACATTGAAATAACGTCCGAAAACGGCCTTGAAATTCTCTTTCCTGAGCTCCTGACTCTCCTTCGCACATGCAGCATGGATGGAGAACAAAACGCGCTCCTCCGCGGAATCCAAGGGTCGTAGACAGAAACCGCAGCGAATCGGCCCCCTCGCGCCGGCACGATGGCGGAAACGCCAACCGCCATGGGCACTTTCGCAGTCGTCGCTTAGTGTCGTCAGATCGTCACAGTCAGACGTAACATCCGCCGACGCTTCGGCAGGGGATCGACCGACATGGCCATCGCGCTGGCGCCACGTTTGAACCGCCTGGACGCCATCTGCACTGCCGCCCACGGCGGCCCGGGAGGCGACGAGGCGGCCCGCTTTGCGCGCAGCCTGTTCGGCCGCATTGCCGACAAGGACCTTGCCCTGGCTCCGCCCGAGCAGCGCGCCGGAGCCGCGCAGGCCCTGCTTGCCTTCGCCCGCCGCCGGCTGCCCGGCGTCGCCAAGGTGCGGGTCTTCAACCCGTCCGAGGCCGACCACGGCTTCGACAGCCGCCACACCATCGCGCAGATCGTCAACGACGACATGCCGTTCCTGGTCGATTCCATCGCCAACGAGTTCAGTCGCCGGGAGATCGCCGTCCATCTGCTGGCGCATCCGGTGCTCTCCGTGCATCGCGACATCGATGGCGACCTGGTGGGATTTGCCGCCGATTCCGGGCGCGCCGCGCGCCTGGAATCGCTGATGCACATCGAGATCGACCGGCAGGACGATCCCGCCCTCCTGGACCAATTGGCGGCGGCGCTGACCCGCGTGCTGGCCGAGGTCCGGCTGGCGGTCGAGGACTGGCAGGCGATGCGGCACGCCTGCCTCGACGCCATCGACGACCTCGCCGCCAGCCAGTCGCCCCACCTCGGCGAGTATGCCGATTTCCTGCGCTGGCTCGAGAGCAACAACTTCACCTTCCTCGGCCATCGCCGCTACCGCTACGTCGACGATCCGGCCCAGGAATCGGGATTGCGCTTCGATCTGGTGGCCGGCTCCGCGCTCGGCATCCTGCGGCGCGACGAGGTGCGCCTGTTCGAGGCGGGCCTGGGCGCTGGCGAGGCCATGAGCCGCGTGGCGCGCGGCCCGCACAACATCGTGGTCCTGAAGACCGACCGGCAATCGCTGGTGCATCGCAGCGGCGCGATGGACTGCGTGATCGTCAAGACCTACGACCAGGACGGCCGGGTGACCGGCGAACGGCGGCTGGCGGGCTTGTTCACCTCGGCCGCCTACCATGCGCTGGTGCACGACGTGCCGCTGCTGCGCGGCCGGGCGGACACCCTTCTGCGCCGGTCCGGCTTCGACAGGCACAGCCACGACGGCAAGACGCTGCTGGCCATCCTCGACTCCTATCCGCGCGACGAGCTGTTCCAGCTCGACGAGGACACGCTGTTCGACCATGTGATGGGCATCCTGCAGCTGCAGGAGCGCCGGCGCGTGGCGCTGTTCGTCCGCCGCGACGCCGTCGGCCGCTTCGCCACCTGCCTGGTGCTGGCGCCGCGCGAGCGCTTCGACGCCGCCCTGAGCGAGCGCTTCGCGGATATCCTCGAGCGCGCCTGGAACGGCACGGTGACCTCGGTCGACTCCAACGTCAGCAGCGATTCCGCACTCGGCCAGTCGCTCTACACCTTGAAGCTCGACGGCGACACGCCGACGCCGGATCTCGGCGAGCTGGAGCGCGCGCTCGCCGACGCCGCGACATCCTGGAGCGATCACTTTCGCGCCGCCCTGCAGGCCGGCCTCGGCGAGGTCGAGGGCCGCGATGCTGCCCGCCGCTGGGACGATTGGTTCCCCTCGGCCTATCGCGACGGCTTCGCCGCCGAATGCGCCGTCGCCGATCTCGGCCTGGTGCAGTCGGCGCTGGCCGGCCGGGACTTCGGCGTGCGCCTCGAGCGCTTGCCGGGGCTGCCATCGCACCGTTTCACGCTGCGTCTGTTCCATCCCGCCGAGCCGATCGCGCTGTCCGACATCCTGCCGCCCCTGGAAAGACTCGGGCTGAGGGTGCTGAGCGAAGTGCCGTTCCTGCTGGGCGCCGACGCCGAGGAGCCAGGTCGCGTCGTCGCCCTTCAGGTGCTGAGCGTCGAGACAGCGGACAAGTCTGCCGTCGATCTCGACGTCGCCGGCCCGCGCTTCGCCGAGACCCTCGACCGGCTGTGGGCCGGCAAGCTGGAAAGCGATGGCTTCAACCGGCTGGTCCTGGGGGCGGCGCTCGCCTGGCGCGAGGTCACCATCCTGCGCGCCTATGCCAAGTACCTGCGGCAAGCCGGTATCGCCTTCAGCCAGGACTATATGGAGGCGACGCTCACCGCCTATCCGGCCTTCGCGCGCGGCCTCGTCGATCTGTTCGCCGCCCGTCTCGACCCGGCCTACGGAGAGGCGCGCTCGGCCGACCGCCTGGCGCGCATCGCCGCGATCGAGGCCACGATCGCCGCCGCCTTCGACGGCGTGGCGACCCTCGACGACGAGCGCATCCTGCGGCGTTTCCTCAGCGCCATCCAAAGCACGCTCAGGACCAATTTCTGGCAGAGCGCCGGCGATGGAACGCCGAAGGACTGGGTATCCTTCAAGATCGACAGCCGCGCCATCGACGAATTGCCGGTGCCGCGGCCGCTGGTCGAGATCTTCGTCTACAGCCCGCGTATGGAGGGCATCCATCTGCGCGGCGGCCGGGTGGCGCGCGGCGGCATCCGCTGGTCGGACCGGCGCGAGGATTTCCGCACCGAGATCCTCGGTCTGATGAAGACCCAGATGGTGAAGAACGCCGTGATCGTGCCGGTTGGCTCGAAGGGCGGCTTCTATGTCAAGCAACCGCCACTCCAGGCACAAGGGGGCGGCGGCACGCGCGAGCAGATCCAGGCCGAGGGCATCGCCTGCTACCGGACGTTGGTGCGCGGCCTGCTCGACCTGACCGACAACTACGCCGACGGCGGCATCCAGCCGCCGGCCGATGTCGTCCGCCACGACGGCGACGATCCCTACCTCGTGGTCGCCGCCGACAAGGGCACCGCCACCTTCTCCGACATCGCCAACGCGCTCGCCCGCGACTACGGCTTCTGGCTCGACGACGCCTTCGCCTCGGGCGGCTCGGCCGGCTACGACCACAAGAAGATGGGCATCACCGCGCGCGGCGCCTGGGAATCGGTGAAGCGTCATTTCCGCGAGCTGGGACACGACATCCAAGTGACGCCGTTCACCGTCGCCGGCGTCGGCGACATGTCGGGCGACGTGTTCGGCAACGGCATGCTGCTGTCGCGGCAGATCAAGCTGGTCGCCGCCTTCGATCACCGTCACATCTTCATCGATCCGCTGCCCGACCCGGCGACGGGCTGGGCCGAGCGCAAGCGACTGTTCGACCTGCCGCGCTCGTCATGGCTCGACTACGACAAGGCGCTGTTGTCGGCCGGCGGCGGCATCTACGATCGCTCGGCCAAGGCGATCGCGCTCTCCGCCGAGGCGCGCACGGTTCTCGGCATCGAGGCGCCGAGCCTCACGCCAGCCGACCTGATGCGCGCCATCCTGACGGCGCCGGTCGATCTTCTTTGTTTCGGCGGCATCGGCACCTACGTGAAGGCCTCGGGCGAGAGCCAGGCCGACGCCGGTGATCGCGCCAACGACTCCATTCGCGCCGACGCCAGCCAGCTGCGCGCAAAGGTGATCGGCGAAGGCGCCAATCTCGGCTTCACCCAGCGCGCCCGCATCGAGGCGGCGCTGGGCGGCCGCCGCATCAACACCGATGCGCTCGACAACTCGGCCGGCGTCGATACCTCGGACCACGAGGTCAACATCAAGATCGCGACCGGCGCGGCGATCACCAGCGGGCTGCTGGCGCGCGCCGATCGCGATGCGCTGCTGTTCGCGATGACCGACGAGGTCGCCGCACTCGTGCTGCGGCACAACTACCAGCAGAGCCAGGCGATCAGCGTCGCTGCCGAGCAGGCCGGCGAGGAGCACGACCGGCTGGAACGCTTCATGCGGGCGCTCGAACGGCAGGGCCGGCTCGATCGCGCCGTCGAGTTCCTGCCGGACTCGGCGGCGATGCGCAGCCGCAGCCAGAGCCGCCAGTACCTGACCCGCCCCGAGCTCTCGGTGCTGCTGGCCTACGCCAAGATCGATCTCAACGACGAGATCCTGGCATCGGATCTGCCCGACGATCCGCTGCTGGTCGGGGAGCTGATGCGCTACTTCCCGCAGGTGCTGCAGGAGAGATACGCACCGGCCATCCGCGACCATCGCCTGCGCCGCGAGATCGCCGCCCTGCAGGTCGTGAACTCGCTGATCAACCGCTGCGGCCCGACCTTCGTACGCAACATCGGGTCGCGCACCGGCGCGTCGGCTGCGGCCATCGCCCGCGCCTTCGCCGTGGTGCGCGACGCCTGGAAGCTGCGCGACCTGTGGAGCGACATCGAGGGGCTCGACCAGGCCCTCGAGGCCGAGGCGCAGGTGCGCATGCTGGTCGCCTCGCAGCGCTTCCTCACCCGAACCGTGCAATGGACGCTGCGCCGTCTGCCGCAGCCGCTCGACACCATGGCCGCCACCGAGCAGCTCGGTGCGGCGGTGAGCGCCCTGGGCGATCTGCCGACGGGCCTGGTGGGCGAGGCGGAAAACGCAGCGCTCGCCGATCGGGCGGCAGTGTTCGAGGCGATGGGGGCACCGGCCGGCCTGGCGCGCCGCGCGGCGGCGCTCGAGACCCTGGCCGCCGCCGGCGACCTGATGCAGGCGGCGCGCGCCAATAGCTGCAGCATGGAGGCGGCGAGCCGCCTCTACTTCCGCATCGGCGAGCGGCTCTCGCTCGCCACCCTGGCAAACGCCGCGCTGAAGCTTCCGCGCGACGGCCAGTGGCCGGCGCAGGCGGCGCTCGCGATGCAGGACGATCTCGCTGCGCTGCACGTCGATCTTCTGGCTTCGGCCCTGCGCACTGCCACGCAAGCCGGGACCGCCGAGCCTGACCCGGTGCTGGCGCTCTGGAGCGAACCGCGCAAGCTCGCGTTCGAGCGCATCGACCGCCTGCTCCAAGAAGAGCTGCCGATCACCGGCACGCTCGACCTCGCCATGCTGTCGGTGGCGATCACCGAGCTGCGCAACCTCGTGTAGTGCAAGGATTTCCTTGGTTGCGGTTGAAGCACCAAAGAATTCCTCACCCAGAGGAGCGGCCACAGGCCGCGTCTCGAAGAGTTGGCTAAAGCACGTCTGTTGCCAACCCTTCGAGACGCCACGCTACGCGTGGCTCCTCAGGGTGAGGTCATTCTTTAGAATCTCGACCTAAGAAAATCCCGCTCTACCGCCGCGGCGGCTCGGGCAGGCTGTAGAGGTCCTCGATCAGCCGCCGCAGATTGGCCTGCACCGCCCGCTCGTCGGCGATCCGCAGCCGGTTCTCGTTGGTGACGGCGTCGTTCAGCGAGGCGCTGCCGATGGTCGTGATCGACTGGCTGTACAGCACGGCGCCGGTCCGGCTGTCGGTTAGCCGGTAGCCGATGGTCGCCGTGACGGTCATCGCGAAGCCGGCGTACGGCCTCTCGAGATTGAGCAGGGTGGCATCGAGCCGGAAGCGCCCGCTCTGCGCCGTTCCCAGCCGCGCTGCCAGCAGCGTCTCCATCAGGGCCTGCTGAACCTGGGCGGCGCCAAATCGTGCCGTCCAGGGCGTGCCCGTGTCGAGGCCGACGCCCACCGGCGCCAGGGAGACCGCGTTGCGATAAGCCGGCGCCGGACCTCGGCCCACATCGATGCCGGACAGATCGGCAGGTTGCAGCGTCAGGTCACTGCGGCTCGCGCAGGCGCTCAACAGCGCCACTGCGACCAGCGCCGCGACACCGGCGAGGCGACGCAAGTCGTGCCCCCGATCAGGTCGTCGGCTGGGCCGGCGGCGGCGGTGGCGAGTCGGTGCAGTCCTGCGCCCACGACGGCGCGGCGACGGAGAGCAGGAGGGCGAGAGCCAAGCTGAGAAGACGGATCATTGGCGACTCCGGAGTTGCCGGGAGTATGCCCTATCGGACGGCCATCGCCTAGAGCACGCGACGAATGTCGGTTCGAGCGAAGTCGTTGCCTTTGAAGAGCAAGGGCACATCGAGGCTCTTGGCCAACGCGTAGGCAGCGCAGTCGCCGAGATTGAGCGCCGCGGGATGGTTGCCCTTTCCGTAACGTCGATAGGCCGCGAATGCGAGCGCCGCTTGGGCATCGTCGAAAGGTACGGTTGTCAACCGAGTCCACGCGAGCAGGCTCCTCAAGTCCCGCACACCCTCGTCGCGCCCTTGCCTATGGATGACGACATGCGTCTCGAACAGGTTGAAGGACGAGATCGTGCGCCCTTCCGCATCGTTGATCAGATCAGCGATTGATCGAGCATCCGGCTCATCCAGAAGAATGGCGAGAAGCGCCGATGAATCGACGACTATCACTCGAAAGTGCCTTCGTCATTGTAACCAAGGATTTCGTCGGCTGGCCGGGAGTCGAAAACAGGACGAGACTTCGCACGGTCGATTATCTCGTAGATGGCCCGCCGACGCCGTTCCCGATCTTCCTCCAGCCTGTGGAGCTTCTCGACCGCTGCCTGGTGCACGGCTTCCGTGATGCTGAGGCCTGTCCGCTTGGCCAGGTCGCGCACGACTTTCTCGGTCTCGCGGCTCTTGATGTTCAAAGCCATGCTTCTTCCTTCATCCTAGCCGAGGAAGATAGGAAGAAAGGCCATCGCCATCAACTTGGCAAGGCCTTCAGAAATGCAATCAGCAGCCGATTGACCTCGGCCGGCCGCTCCTGCTGCACCCAGTGTCCGGCGCCCTCGAGAATGTGGCTGCCGACCAGGCCGGGCAGGGTCTGCGGGAACGCCTCGAGCGTCTTCTTCGCGGCCGGGAAGCGCAGCACGCCGTCGCGGCTGCCGGCGATGAACAGCGACGGCTGGCGAATCGGCTGGCCGCGCCACGGTCCGCCGAGTTCCCAGTTGCGCTTGAGGTTGCGGTACCAGTTGAGGCCGCCACGGAAGCCGGTGCGCGAGAATTCCCGGGTGTAGTAGTCGAGGTCGGCGTCGCTCAACCAGGCCGGCAGCTCCTGCGGATCGACGGTATTGGCGAGCAGCGTGCCGCCTGTCAGCCGGGCGAAGCCCTTGCCCTTCTCCTCGAGATCGCCGCCCGCGGTGAAGTAGATGCGGCGCAGCGCGCCACGGATGTCGGCCTGCAGCTCGGCTTCGGCGACGCCCGGCTTCTGGAAGTACTGCAGGTAGAAGTCATCGATGCCGAGCTTCTCGAGCGCGGTCAGGGCATCGATGTAGCCCGGCGCCGCATAGGGAACGCTCATGCCGCACACCGCTGGAAACAGGTCGGGCCGCCATAGCGCGGCGTGCCAGGCGACCGGGGCGCCCCAATCGTGGCCGACGATGACCGCCTTCGATTCGCCCAGCGCCTTCACCAGCTCGGCCATGTCGCCGACCAGATGATGGAGCGTGTAGTGCTCGATCGGCTCGGGCGCCTCGGTGCCGCCGTACCCGCGCATGTCGGGCGCGACGCAGCGATAGCCCGCTGCGCTCAGGGAAACGATCTGATGGCGCCACGAGTACCAGCTCTCCGGCCATCCGTGGCAGAACAGCACCAGCGGACCGCTGCCGATCTCGGCGTAGCGCATGTGGATGGCGTTGACCTTGGCGGTCTTGAACGTGACGCCTTGAAGCGGAGCGGACATCGTGGCTTCCTCCGAGGAGAGTTCGTGCTTTCGTCGGGGATAGTCGTCTGGAACGCCCCCGCACGAAAGGTCCCGAACGCACGCATGTGAACGCTCAATCTTCCTCCTCCCCAGCTTTGCTGGGGAGGTGCCCCGTCATACGGGGCGGAGGGGTCATGAGCCACAAGAGGCAACGGGGCCATGGCTCATGACCCCGTCGCCGTAAGAACCTTCGGCTTCGCTCAAGGCAGGCGGCGACACCTCCCCAGCGAAGCTGGGGACGCGGTGAGAAGCGCGACCCTATCCGCGCAGGTGAGCGGGGCGGGAGAGGCGGGCGCGGACCGACGCGCGCGCACCGAGCAGCAACGAGCCCAGGAAGAACAGGCTGGCGCACAGCACGATCACCGGGCCCGACGGCAGGCCGGCATGGAACGAGACCAGCAGGCCGACCGCCGCCGAGGCGAAGGCCATGGGCGCGGCGATCAGGGTCATCGACCACACCTCGCGCGCCCAGAACGAGGCGGCGACCGCGGGCAGCAGGATGAGGCCGAGCGCCATCAGCGTGCCCAGCGCCTGGAAGCCCGCCACCATGTTGAGCACCGCGAGCGCCAGGAAGAGATAGTGATAGAGCGCGCCGCGGATGCCCATGGCGGCCAGGAAGCCCGGGTTGAAGCATTCGACGACCAACGGCCGGTAGATCGCGGCGAGCCCGACCAGCGTCGCCGTCGCCGTCGACACCACCAGGATCAGCGCGGCATCGTCGACCGCCAGGATGGCGCCGAACAGGATGTTCATCAGGTCGACCGCCGAGCCGCGCATCGACACGATCAGCACGCCGAGCGCCATGGCGGTGAGGTAGGCGGCGGCGAAGCTCGCATCCTCGCGCATGCTGCTGAAGCGCGCGACGATGCCCGAGATCAGCGCGGTGGCGATGCCGGCCAGGAAGCCGCCGAGGCTCATCGCGGGCAGCGAGAGCCCGCCGAGGAGAAAGCCCAGCGCCGCACCGGGCAGCAGCGCATGCGCCAGCGCATCGCCCATAAGGCTCATGCGGCGCAGGATGAGGAACACCCCGATCGACGAGCCGCCGACCGCCAGCGCCAGGCTGGCGACCAGGGCGCGGCGCATGAAGCCGAACTCGGCGAACGGCGCGATCAGGATGTCGAACAGCACGAGCGGTTCGCCGGCAATCAGGCGCTGAGCCGCATCGGCGCCTCGCAGGCATCGGCACGTTCGTCCCACGCCTCGGCCATGGCGCGCGCCCGGCGCAGGTTCTCGGTCGACAGGACCTCTCGCGTCGGGCCGGCGTCGACCAGCTCGCGCGCCATGAGCAAGGTGTTGGGGAAGTCGCGACGGACCTGATCGAGGTCGTGCAGCACGGCCACCACGGTGCGCCGCTCGGCACGCCAGCGCTTGATGACCTCCATGAGGTCGGCGACGGTGCGCGAGTCGATGGCGGCGAAGGGCTCGTCGAGCAGCACGAGGTCGGCATCCTGCAGCAGCAGGCGGGCGAACAGCACGCGCTGGAACTGGCCGACCGACAGCGTGTCGATCGGCCGGCGCTCGAAGCCCGCCAGCCCGACCGCCGCCAGCGCGTGTCGGGTGTCGTGGATGTCGCTGCGCGACGCCGCGCCGAAGCCACCGAAGCGCGCCCAGCGCCCGAGCAGCACGGTGTCGAGCACGGAGATCGGGAAGCTCCGGTCGATCTCGGCCTGCTGAGGCAGATACGCGATGCGCCGGGCGGTGCACTCTATGCGGCCCTCGATGCGCGGCGCCAACCCCATCAGCGCCTTCAGGAGCGTGCTCTTGCCGGCGCCGTTCGGGCCGACGATGGCCGTCATCTCGGCGCCGGGAATTTCCGCCGACACGTGATGAACCGCGGGATGGCGATCATAGGTCACGGTCAGGTCGACCAGGCGCAGAGCAGCACTCACAGGGCCCACCAGGCCGCGAGCCACAGCACGGCAGACACGAGCAGCGCAGCCGCGATGCGGTTGGCCGCACTCATGGCCAGCAAGGTCGTGCCGGGAGAAACAGGATCATGCATGGGGCGAGACGAAACGCCGGAAAATCGATAAAAGAAGGGTAGCCGCGCGTAGTGTTATAATGTTGCGTTCGCCGAGTCCAGCGGGCGTGCCCGGCAGATCATTGCGGCCTAACCGTTTGTTGATTGGTGAAAGTGAGTCGCACGGCGCATGGTTGCGGCATGACGAGTCATGGTCTTTCCCGGCGGCGAGCGGTCCTGCTCGGCAGCGCCGCCGCCGCCGGTGCGGCGTTCACGGCGGCGCCCGGCGCGGCCCGTCGGCACGGCACGATCGAGGGCCCCTGGGCCGTCGAGCTGTTCACGTCGCAGGGTTGCAGCTCGTGCCCGCCGGCGGACGCCTACTTGGGCGTGCTGGCGAAGCGGCCCGACATCGTCGCCCTGTCGTTCCATATCGACTACTGGGATTACATCGGCTGGAAGGACCCCTTCGCGTCGCGCGCGACAACCGACCGGCAGCGCGCCTACGCACGCGTTCTCAAGCAGCGCTACGTCTACACGCCCGAGATGGTGGTCGACGGCATCGGCCACGATACCGGCCGCGAGCGCGGCAAGATCGAGGCGCTGCTCGCCGAGGCGCAGCGTCGCTCGCCGAAGCGCGCCACGCCCGAGCTCTCGCGTGGCAGTGATGGGCGGCTCGCCGTGCGGCTCGACGCCTTCCCGCTCCACGGGAAGCCGGCCGACGTGACGTACGCCCTCTATGACCGGCGCCACAGCACGCCGGTGGCGAGCGGAGAGAACCAGGGTCGCATGATCGACAACTTCAATGTCGTGCGTCGCTTCGAGGTGCTGGCACGCTGGGACGGTGCAGCCGCCACCTGGTCGGTCGACACGACCGACTTGCAGCAGGGCCAGGGAGTCGCCGTGATCGTGCAGCGCGCCGACCATGGGCCGGTGATCGGCTGCAACAAGATCGAGCCAATGGTCTCCGGTTAGGACTATCTTCCGGCCGACCGGCCTTGCGCCGCCCGCCCGCCCGCGCGAAGGTGAGTCAATGCCGCCCCTCAGCGCCGGCCGTCTGACCGCAGTCCTCGGTCCAACAAACACCGGCAAGACCTATCTCGCCATCGAGCGCATGCTCGGTCACGAATCGGGCATGATCGGCTTCCCGCTGCGCCTTCTGGCGCGCGAGAACTACGATCGTATCGTCCGCATCAAAGGCGCCTCGCAGGTGGCGCTGATCACGGGCGAGGAGAAGATCGCGCCACCCGGCGCGCGCTATTTCGTCTGCACGGTCGAATCCATGCCGCTCGACCGCACGGTGTCCTTCCTGGCCGTCGACGAGATTCAGATGGCGGCCGATCCCGAGCGCGGTCATTTCTTCACCAATCGCCTGCTCGAGGCGCGCGGCACGGCCGAGACCATGCTGCTCGGCGCCGACACCATCCGTCCGGTGCTCAACCGCCTGCTGCCCGACATAGACGTGGTGGCGCGGCCTCGCTTCTCGAACCTCTCCTATGTCGGCCCGAAGAAGGCGACGCGGCTGCCGCGCCGCTCGGCCGTGGTCGGGTTCTCGGCCAACGAGGTCTACGCAATCGCCGAGCTGATCCGCCGCCAGCGGGGCGGCACCGCCATCGTCATGGGAGCGCTCAGCCCGCGCACGCGCAATGCGCAGGTCGACATGTTCCAGGCCGGCGAGGTCGACTACCTGGTGGCCACCGATGCCATCGGCATGGGCCTCAACATGGACGTGAACCACGTCTGGTTCGCCTCGCTTCGCAAGTACGACGGCCGGGCGCTGCGGCCCCTGCGCAGTGTCGAGATCGCGCAGATTGCCGGCCGCGCCGGCCGTCACATGAACGACGGCACGTTCGGCACCACGGTCGACGTAGGTCCAATGGACGCCGAGATCGTCGAGGCGATCGAGAATCATCGCTTCGATCCGCTGCGCGACGTTCAGTGGCGAAACAGCGACCTCGACTTCCGCTCGGTGCCCGCGCTGATCGCTTCCCTGAACGAGCCGCCGCCCCATGCCGCACTGCAGCGCGTGCGCGAGCAGGACGACCAGCTCGCGCTTCAGACCCTGTCGACCCATTCGGAATTCCTGCCGCGGCTGCGCACGCCGCAGCGTGTCAGGCTGCTGTGGGAGGTCTGCCAGGTGCCGGACTTCCGCAAGACGATGACCGAAGAGCACACCCTGCTTCTCGGCCAGCTGTTCGAGCACTTGACACAGGGCGGGGAACGGTTACCTGAGGACTGGATCGAAGGTCACGTCAAGCGGCTGGAGCGGTTTGACGGCGACATAGACACCTTGATGGCGCGTATTGCCCACGTTCGCACGTGGACCTACATCTCGCATCGGCCGGACTGGATCCAGCGAGCGACGCACTGGCAGGAACGCGCCCGCGCCATCGAGGACAAGCTATCGGATGTGCTGCATCAGCGCCTGACGCAAAGGTTTGTCGATAGACGGGCGGCGTTGCTTGTACGAAGATTGCACGATGAGGGTGAAATGACGACGTCAGTCGCCGAAGCAGGCGAGGTTTCGGTCGAAGGCGAACATCTCGGGCGCATCGAAGGATTCCGCTTCATTCCCGACGCCACCGAAGGGCATGCCGATCAGAAGGCGGTCATGAGCGCGGCCTTGCGCGCGCTGCGCCAGGATCTGCCGGCGCGTTTGCAGGCGTTCGTCTCGTCGGCCGATCGCGACCTTGTCTTCGATTCGCAGTTGCGGGTGTGCTGGGGCGGCGGCCCGGTCGCGCGCCTCCAGGCGAGCGGCGACATCCTGGCGCCCAAGATCGAGGCCCTGCCATCCGACCTGCTCGACGGGCCGGCGCGCGAGGAAGTGCGCAAACGCGCCGCTGCCTGGGTCGAGACGCGCATCCGGCTCGGCCTGAGCGAGATGATGGACGCGCGCGCCACGACCGAGCTGCCTGCCGGGGCACGCGGCGTCGTCTTCCAGCTGTGCGAGCATCTCGGCGTGCTGCAGCGCCGGCCGATCGAGCATCAGCTCGCCGAGCTCGGCGAGGAAGATCGCAAGGCGCTGGCGCGGCTGGGCGTGCGCGTCGGGGTCTATTCGCTCTACTTCCCGAGCATGCTGAAGCCGGTTCCGATTCGGCTGCGCGCCGGTCTCTGGATGATCGCCCGCAGCCGCGACACGATCCCGCCGTTGCCGGCCGAAGGCCGCACGTCGATGGACCTGCCGCGCGGCTCGGAACGCGATTTCTATTCGGCCATCGGTTACCTGCCGCTGGGCGACCACGCGATTCGCGCCGACATGGTCGAGCGCCTGGCGGCGATGGCGCGCCAGGCCGTGCGCGAAAGCCGCGAAACCGCCCGGCGCGCCCAGCACGAGCGCGAGAACCCCCCGGCACCTCCCGAGGAAGCCACGCCGCAGGAGCAGCCGCCCCAGCGCACCGAGCGTAGCGAGAGTCGTCGCGAGCGGCGGGGAAAGCGCGACCGCCAAGCCGGCGCGCCGCCCATTCCGGTGCCCGCCTCGAACGAAGAGATCAGCGAATGGGCGATCGTGGCGGCAGCGTTCGGGGAGTTCGAGCCGGTCGACGAATCCCTCACGGCTGCATCTGCCGCGGCGATACCTGCCGAGGCCGGGGCAGAGACGCCTCGGGCCGAGCCCGGCCTCGAGGCGGCAACGGACGCCACTTCGGTTCCCGTTGCGGACGCGGATGCGCCTGCAGCGATCGGACGACACGCGGAGGCCGCGCCAGCGGAGACCCCGCTTGCGCTCGAAGAGGCAGCTCCCGCGGAAGCGGAACCGGATCGGCTCGATGGGACGGCAATTGCCGAGGAGACCCAGGCAATCGCTGAGGAAGCCGCAGCCGCGAAAGGCGCCGCCGATCCCGAGGCGCTGGCGCCCGAGCCGGCTGAGGACGGCGAGCCCGAACCTGCTGTGGTCGAGGCGGCCAGCGAGATCGGGCCCGCTGACGCAGCTGCGGGAGATGCGATCGCGGAGGATACGTCGCCCGCGGAAGCCGGGGCCGGGACGAGTGGCGCCGAGAGGCCGGTCCTCGAGCAGGCTGGGCCCGAGCCGGCTGATGCCGGACAGGCCGAGACCGAGGGAACCAGCACCGCGGCGATCCAGGCGGGCGCAGAGCAGCGTCCGGCCGGCCCACGGTCGCTGCCGCCAGGCTGGTTCCGCGCCACGCCGCAGATGATGTCGCTGGTCGGCTGCTCGGAGCCGGAGATGGCCAACGTGCTGGCTGCCCTCGGCTACCGCGTGCACCCGCCGACGGAAGAGTTCGGACCGCTCTACGCCTACTCGGTCAAGTCGCGCTTCGTGCGCGAGCGCGAGGAGCAGCGCGAGCGACAGCGCCAGCAGCAGCGTCAGCAGCAGCGTGACCAGCGCGATCAGCGGCGCCGCGAGCGACCGGAGCGGCCCAGCGAGCGGCACTTCTTCGCTGCCTTCGGGCAGACCGCGCCGGACCGCAACGATCGCGGTCGCGACGGGCCGCCGCGCGACGGCCAGCGGCAGGATGGCCAACGATACGACGGTCCGCGTCGCGATGGGCCGAGAACCGACGGCCCAAGGCACGACGGCCCGAGACACGACGGCCCGAGACACGATGGCCCGAGACACGATGGCCCACGGCCCGACGCGCCGACCAACCGCGGGCCAGGCGACAGAGGCCCGCGCGAGGAGAGGCGGGGTCCGCGTCCGCCGCGCCGCGATGGCAACGAGCCGGCGCTCAGGCTCTACGCCACCACGGAGAAGAAGGGCGACGCGCCAACCGACTCGCCGTTTGCCAAGCTGCTCGAGCTCAAGCTCGGCGGAAAGAAGTAGCCTGCCGGTGAGCAGGTCGGCGGAACGCTAGGCGGCGATGCGGCTCGACAAGTGGCTGTGGCATGCGCGCTTCTTCAAGTCCCGCAGCTTGGCCACACGCTATGTCGAGAAGGCTCGCTGCCGGGTCGATGGTCGCGTGGTCGACAAGCCGCATGCCAGCGTGGCCCCGGGCATGGTCCTCACCTTCGCCCTTGGTCCGCGGGTGCGCGTCGTCCGCATCCTGGCACTCGGCGAGCGCCGCGGACCCGCTCCGGAAGCTCGAACGTTGTATGATGAAATCGACCCTGCGTAATTCAGACTTCTTGCGCCAGCCGGTTCAGCGCGTTAATCACCCGCCCGCCCGTTTCGAGAGTCGTCGATGACCTATGTCGTGACCGAGGCTTGCATCAAGTGCAAGTACATGGACTGTATCGAGGTCTGCCCCGTGGATTGCTTCTACGAGGGCGAGAACATGCTTGTCATCAATCCCGACGAGTGCATCGATTGCGGCGTCTGCGAGCCCGAATGCCCACCTAATGCCATCCTGCCCGATACCGAGAAGGGTCTGGAGCAGTGGCTGGAACTCAACCGCAGCCTGGCAGGCGAATGGCCCAACATTACGCGGAAGGGCGAGGCGCCGTCCGATGCAGACGCGTTCAAGGACGAAAAGGACAAGTTCAAAAAGTATTTCAGCAAGAACCCGGGCAAACGTTAGATTCCGGGCGTTCAGGCCGATTTCGCACATCATTTGCAACAGCCATGCAGTATCCGCATGGCACGACCGTTGCCGAAATGCAACATCGCACGCGACTCGCGGGCTAATTTCTGTTATAAAGTTAGCGCTGAAAGCGGACCGACTTCAGGTTCGTCGCCAGTTCGGTGTCCGAGTCGGTAGCCGAAAGCAACTGATAATGGATACCCGGGCTGATCACGCAGGGGAGCGTGCGCGGCGAACTGCGGTATCGCTGAGCGAGGGGTCGAAGTGAAGGAAGAACTGGATATGGCCAAGCCGAAGAAGATCGCGGCCAAGGCTAAGGATTTGGCCTTCGAGAAGGGTGATTTCGTCGTCTACCCGACTCACGGCGTAGGTCGCGTGATCGACATCGAAGCCAAGGAAATCGCCGGGCACAAGCTCGATCTGTTCGTCATTTCGTTCGAGCAGGAGCGCATGATGCTGCGGGTTCCTGTCGCCAAGGCGAAGATTTCCGGGCTGCGCAAGCTGTCGTCGCGCAAGATCATGGAGAGCGCGCTGGTGACCCTGAAGGGCCGCAGCCGTGTCAGCCGCGCCATGTGGAACCGTCGTGCCCAGGAGTACGAAGCCAAGATCAACTCCGGCGACCCGGTGTCGATCGCCGAGGTCGTGCGCGACCTGCACCGCAATGCCGGCCAGCCGGACCAGTCGTACAGCGAGCGCCAGATTTACGAGGCGGCGCTCGATCGGCTGGCTCGCGAGTTGGCGGCAGTCGAGCGCATCGACAAGGACCTGGCGACCCAGAAGCTGAACAGCGTCCTGCAGAAGGTCGCCTGATCGCGTCTGCGTCGCCGGTGTTCCGCCGCCCGGACTGGGCCTCCGGGCGCCCGTGGTTGGAATATTGACCTCATCCTGAGGAGCCGCGCTTGCCGCGGCGTCTCGAAGGATGGGATCAGACACGGTGCCGGTTGCCCATCCTTCGAGACACGCCCTTCGGGCGCTCCTCAGGATGAGGTCATTGCCTGTTGCACGCTACGCCCTTGGCGCGCGGCCTAGCTCCATGACGCCCTGAAGATCAGGTCGTGCTGCCCCTACGGCTGGATGGTCTTGATCTGCGCCTGGCGCATCAGCGCAGCCGGGCTGTCGGCGCCATTCAGCACGAGCAGCCGTTCCATCTTGTAGTCGTCGTAGGGCAGGCCCTGGGCGAGCCGGGCCGCCGAGGCCCCGCCGGCCGGGACGACGCGCAGCCGATAGGGCCGAAGCCCGGCCAGCTCGGCTTCGGAGAGCGCACGGAACGTGCGCGCCGCGTTCATCAGCACGTCGATCCGATGATCGCGATCGGCGCCATCGCTCAGCAGGTTGAAGTAGCACACGCGCTCGCCGCGCCGCACCATGACGTAGCGCAGCTGGCTCAGGCCGGCATCGGAGCCGCGCGGCCGGGCACCGATCGCCGCTTCCGCCCCGCCGATCTCGGTCGCCTGGATGTCGGTCGGCGTCGGCTTCAGCTGGTTGCGCATCCATTCGGTCAGGCTGCCGTTCACCGGTTCGGGCAGGCAGGAAAAGAACAACAGCGAGCGGTCGCGCCCCACGCCCAGGACGCCCTCCTGATCGTTGAACAGGCGAAAATCGCGCGGCGCCTCGAAGCCCAGCATCATCACCGGATGGAAAAACCTGTTGCCGCGGACGAAGCCTTCCTGGGGCGAATCGTCGACCGACATGCCGTCGATCGCTTTCAGGTAAGCCTCGCGGCCGCTTTCGCCGGGCAACGACACGTCTGGCAGGCGGCGCAGCGCCTCGTAGCGCTCGACAGGCGCCGGATGGGTCGACGTGGCGCTGCGCCGGTCGACCGCGTCGGGTGCTTCCCCCATCAGCCGCATCTCAAGCTGCGATTGCCGGCGGAGCTTGTCGATCAGGTCGGCCATCGCAGTGCCGCGATAGCCGGCCCGCACCAGCAGGGCGAGCCCGAGCTGATCGGCCTCGAGCTCCTGGTCGCGCGAGTAGCGCCGCAGCGCGAGCAGGCCCTCGCGGGCGACCGAGCGGCCGACCGTCACCGATCCGGTCGCCGCCGCGGCCTCGATGGCGGCGTCGAGCACGCCCTGCCGGGCGTGGGCGCGCTGGGCGGCATGACGCTGCAAAAGGTGGCTCACCTCGTGGCTGAGAGCCGCCGCCAGCTCGGCTTCGTCGTCGAGACCGGCGAGCAGCCCGCGCGTCACGAACACATAGTTGGACACCGCATGGGCGTTGGCGTTCGGCAGGTCGAGCACGATGAAGCGATGGGGCGTGGCGATGCCCGACCGCCGCAGCAGGCGCTGGCCGACGCGATCGACGTAGGCCTGCAACGCGGGGTCGCGGTAGGCCGGGCCGATGTCCCGCTCGATGCTGCGCGGCAGCACCGGGACGGCTGTGGCGGCCGGAGAGGTGCCCATCGCCGGCCCGGACGCACCCGACGAGCTGCAGCCGCCGACCGCGCCGGCGAGGAGAACAAGGACAAGGCCAAAAAGCCGCAGGAAAACCACCGATCCTCCTGGCCCTCCCCCGACGCCGACCATAGACGCTGGGAGGGCGCCGCGGCAATCATCGCGAGGTCACCCTCTCGACGTCGGCCTCTCGAAGCTGGCACAACGATCACCGCTATGGCAGTGATGCAGGGACAATCATCATGCCTCGATCGGAAACTCCCCTTCGTTCAGACCTCTTCCCGGAGATCTCGCCCTATGCCAGCGGCATGCTGGCGGTCGACCGGCGGCACACGATCTACTGGGAGCAGAGCGGCAATCCTGCCGGCATGCCCGTGCTGTTCCTGCACGGCGGTCCGGGCGCCGGCTCGGCGCCGGTTCACCGGCGCTTCTTCGATCCGCAATTCTACCGCATCGTCGTCTTCGACCAGCGCGGCTGCGGCCGATCGATGCCGCTCGGCGATCTGCACGACAACACCACCGACCACCTGGTGGCCGACATGGAGCGGCTGCGGCTCCATCTTGGGGTCAACCAATGGCTCCTGTTCGGCGGCTCGTGGGGCAGCACCTTGGCGCTCGCCTACGGCATCAGGCATCCCGAGCGGGTGAGCGGCTTCATCCTGCGCGGCATCTTCCTCGGGGCGCGCTCGGAGATCGACTGGTTCCTGCACGGCATGCGGGCGATCTTCCCGGAGGCGTGGCGCGACTTCGTCGAGCACCTGCCGGCCAGTGAACGCGGCGATGTCCTGGGCAACTACTACCGGCGCCTGATCGACCGCAACCCCGACAGCCACCGTCCGGCGGCGCGCGCGTGGAGCCGCTACGAGGCGTCGTGCTCGACCCTCTACCCGACCGCGCGGGCACCCTTCGAGACCGATCACGGCGGCTTCGCGCTGGCGCTGTCGCGCATCGAGGCGCACTACTTCGCCAACCGCACGTTCGTGCCCGAGGGCTGGCCGTGGTCCGATCTCGACCGCATCCGCGGGCTGCCCGGCACCATCGTGCAGGGCCGCTATGACATCGTCTGCCCGCCGGTGACCGCCGACGCGCTGGCGCGGGCATGGCCGGAGGTGCGTTACGTCGTCGTGCCGGACGCCGGCCATAGCGCGCTGGAGCCGGGCATTCGCGCCGCTCTGGTCAACGCTACCGAGAGCTTCCGATTGTCGGCGTCCGACAGCGATCTTTTCGCGCCGAGATTCCCGTGGGAGACGTGACCTCGTCCGCCCTGCCGCCCGAGCAGACCGGCGCGGCGGCCTGGTACGGCCCGCAGATGGCGGAGCGGACCGATTGGCTGATGCCGCTCGGCGCAGCAGAGATCGCCGAGATCGAAGCCGCGACCCGCGCCCTGGTGGCTGGCGACGCCGACCTCGCCTCGATCTCCGCGCGCGATTTCCCGCTGCCGTCGCTCGGGCCGCGGCTCGTCTCGCGGGTGCGCGACGACGTGCTGAACGGCCGCGGTTTCCTGCTGCTGCGCGGCCTGCCGGTCGAGCGCTGGTCGATGCGCGAGGCGGCTACCGCGTTCTTCGGCCTGGGCAGCCATCTCGGCAGCGCGCGGTCGCAGAACGGCAAGGGCCACGTGCTGGGCCACGTTCGCGATCTCGGTCTCGACGTGCACGACCCCAATGTCCGCATCTACCAGACCAGCGTGCGCCAAACCTACCATACCGATTCGTGCGACATCGTCGGGCTGCTGTGCCTCAGGACGGCGCAGTCCGGCGGCCTGTCGGCGCTGGTCAGCTCGACCACGATCTTCAATGAGATGCGGCGGCGGCGGCCCGATCTGCTGGCGCTGCTGTTCCAGCCGCTCGCCACCGACCGGCGCGGCGAGGTGCCGGAAGGCCAGAAGCCCTATTTCGAGATTCCCGTGTTCAGCTGGCACGAGGGTTTCCTGACCGCGCTCTACCAGCGCCAGTACATCGACTCGGCCCAGCGCTTCCCCGACGCGCCGCGGCTCACGCCGGCCCAGGTCGAGGCGCTCGACCTGTTCGATTCGCTGGCCAACGATCCGCGGCTCTGCATGTTCATGGCGTTCCAGCCGGGCGACGTTCAGCTCGTCCACAACCATACGATGCTGCACGACCGCACCGCATTCGTGGATTGGCCGGAGCCGGAGCGGCGACGCCATCTGCTGCGGCTGTGGCTGGCGGCGGCGGACGCCCGCCCTCTGCCCGAGGTGTTCGCCCAGCGCTACGGCACGGTCACGATCGGCGAACGCGGCGGCATCGTCGTGCGCGGCACCAGGCTCAACGCTCCGCTGGAGGCGGTTTGACGTCGCATGCCAGAGGGCGCCGGCGAGGGTGGTTGACCGGGACCATCGCCGTCCCTAAGTGAAGGCCGCTGAAATCCCACAGATATCAAGGACAACCGTATGGCCAGCGATCCAACCGCGGGCGGTGCCTCGGCTGAGATGCCGGTCGAGACCGCCGAAGAGACCCTCGACATTCCGCCCCGGCCCGCCGGCCAGGAGGCGGACGTCCAGCAGCTGCAGGCGGAGAAGGCCGATCTGCAGGACAAGCTCCTGCGTGCCCTTGCCGAAGCGCAGAACGTGCGCCGCCGCGCCCAGCAGGACATCGAGCGCGAGCGCAAGTTCGGCATCGAGCGCTTTGCCAAGGACATGCTGTCGGTGGCCGACAATCTCGGCCGTGCCCTGTCGGCGCTGCCGAAGGACGGCGATGTCGCGGACCCGGCCTTGCGCAACGTCATCGTCGGCGTCCAGGCAACCGAGCGCGAGCTGCAGTCGGCGCTGGAACGGCACGGCGTCACACGCGTCGAATCGCTCGGCAAGCCGTTCAACGCCGAGTTCCACCAGGCCATGATGGAGGTCGAGAATCCCGACGTGCCCTCGGGCACCGTCGTCCAGGAGCTGATTCCCGGCTATCTGATTGCCGGCCGCCTGCTGCGGGCGGCCATGGTGACCGTGTCCAAGGGTGGCCCTTCGCTGCGGGCGGCCAGCAACGAGAATTAGCGCCGTGGCGGCCGGATCAGCCGCCGGAAATGGCAAGATTCCGCACTTTTGGGCCACCTGCTCCATTGCAGGCGGCCGCTTAGAAACTATATAGCCCCTGTCCTGACCCGGTCTTT
>JALHMO010000053.1 GCA_022844015.1 Reyranella sp.
GCGCCACTGGAGTGGCGCGCTCCCAGCCATGAGCTTCCCTCTCGCAGCGCCACCATTTTCTCAGCATCGTGGTGCGCGCCGGCGTGCTGGGGGTCTCCCCAGCGGAGCTGGGGAGGAGACGAGTCAGCCGAGATGGGCCAGGGCCGCCTTCGATACCGCGTCGGGCTGGTCGAGGTAGGCGAGGTGGCCGGCGCCGGTGACAGTCTCGATGCGGGCCGACTTGCCGATGCCGCTCGCAAACTTGCGGGCGTAGCTCCGGGGCAGGATGGCGTCGGCCTCGCCCCACAGGATCAGGGTGGGCGCCTCGATCAGGCCGAGGCGCTTTTCCAGGCGCGTGTTGCCGAGTGGCCAGAAGGCGCGCGCCGCCGCTTCCGAGGCACGCGTCATCTCGATCGGCCATTCGATCGAGTTGGCGCCGTCGGGCTGCGCCACCAGCTCGTTCCACCTGGCTGCAGTGGCGCACATCATACCGGGCAGCACGTCCTTGCGCTGCGCCCATGGATCGGTCGCCGGCTCCTTGTCGTCGAACAGGCCGAACGGGGCGATCAGCACCAGCTTGCGGACATGGCCGGGGAAGATCGCTGCCATCTCGGCGGCGAAGGCGCCGCCGACCGAGGCGCCGATCAGGTCGGCGCCGGCCAGCCCTGTCTTGTCGATCAGCTGGCGGACCGCCAGCACCCAGTCGAGATGGCTGTCGAGCTCGGTGTGGCCGGCAGCACCTGGATAGCCCGGCAGGGACGGCGCGATCACCGTGCGCGACTCGGCCAGCCTGTCGAGGAAGGGCAGCCAGCGCGGCAATCCGCCAAGGCCGGCGAGGAAGCCGACCTTGGGGCCGCTGCCCTTGCTCCAGACGCGGCAGGGGAAGCCGTTGATCTCGACGGTGGTCGTCTGCGGCTCGGACACGTTCAGCAGCGGCACGGGGCTACTCCGCGGCGACGAGCTTGGGCTGGAAGGTCGGCACCGCGGCGCGCTGGCTGCGCGCCATCGGCTTGGGCCACCACTTGTTCTCCCACTCGCCGAACACGTCCTTGACCTTGGGCATCACCGTCTCGGCGAACATCCGCGTGTTGTACTTGGTGGTGTCCTTGCTCATGTTGCCGAACTGCAGCAGCAGCATCAGGTTGCCGACATTGAGGCTGGTCGCGACGTGGCGCACCTGCTCGGCCACCTCGTCGGGCGAGCCGATGATGACATAGCCGCCGTCGACGATGTCCTTCATGTTGGTCGCCTTCAGCGCCGCCTTGGTCGCCGGGTTGGCGACGTTGGCCGCCTTCGACACCATGCTCTCTATGCCGGCGCGCTGCGTCGCCTCGGTGGTGTAGCCGGGCGGCGTGGCGAAGCGCGGATCGATGTGCAGGCAGCGGCCATAGAAGTACTCGGCCGGCTCGGTGTAGAGGTCGAGCGCCTGCTGGCGGCTCTCGGCGACGCCGACGAACTGCAGGAAGCCGGCGCGGTAAGGGTTGCGGTCCTTGCCGAGCCTGGCCATCTCGTTCCAGAAGCCCTGCATGGTCGCGAGCCCGGCCTTGTAGCCGTAATACGACAGGTAGCAGTAGACGTAGTCCATCTCGGCGCACCAGCGCCACGTCTCGATCGAGCCGCCGCCCGGGATCCAGATCGGCGGATGCGGATCGTCCTGGATCGGCCGCGGCCAGATGTTGACGTAACGCTGCTGGTTGAAGCGGCCGGAGAAGGCGAAGGTCTCCTTCTCGGTCCATGCCTTCTTCACCAGGTCGTGCGCCTCGTAGTAGCGCTCGCGCAGCATGCTCGGGTTCTGGCCGTAGGCGAAGCAGGTGTCCATCGGCGAGCCCACCGGGAAGCCGGCGATCAGCCGGCCGCCCGAGATGCAGTCGATCATCGCGAACTCTTCCGCCACGCGCGTCGGCGGATTGTAGAGCGCCAGCGAGTTGCCCATGACGCACAGCGCGGTGTCGGTGGTGCGCCGCGCCAGCGAGCTCGCGATCAGGTTGGGCGAGGGCATCAGCCCGTAGCCGTTGGAATGGTGCTCGTTCACGCAGACCGCGTCGAAGCCCACCTCGGCGGCGTACTCGAGCTCGTCCATGAAGTCGTTGTACATGTGATGGGCGCGCCGCGGGTCGAACAGCGACGAATGGATGTCGACCCACACCGACGGATGCTTCTTGTTGAAGTCGTCGGGAAGCTCCGTGTAGGGCATGAGGTGAAACCACATGAGTTTCATGGTGCGCTCTCCCGGACGTGTAACGGATCGGTAAACGGTCGTTTACCTCGTGCCGGACCTGGCTTCAATGCATGGCTTCCGCAGGGTGAGGGTAATTTTATTGTTATTGCCCTGCGACAATGGCAACGATCCGAAAATTGTGCGTTGCAATCTCGCGAACGCAACAATAACTTTCGCTGCATTGCAGGAGGCTTTGCCATGTCCGTTGTCGCTTTCGCGGCCCGCCCGCATCCGACGGCCAACCAGCCGCGGAAGGATCTCTACGAGATCGGCGAGATCCCGCCGCTCGGCCATGTTCCGAAGAGCATGTACGCCTGGGTCATCCGGCGCGAGCGCCATGGCCCGCCCGAGCAGTCGATGCAGCTCGAGGTCGTGCCGACGCACACGATCGGCGAGGACGAGGTGCTGGTCCTCGTGATGGCCGCCGGCGTCAACTACAACGGCGTGTGGGCGGGCCTTGGCCTGCCGATCTCCCCGTTCGACGTCCACAAGCAGCCCTTCCACATCGCCGGCTCCGATGCCTCGGGCATCGTCTGGGCGGTCGGCGCCAAGGTGAAGCGCTGGAAGGTCGGTGACGAGGTCGTCATCCATTGCAATCAGGACGACGGCGACGACGAGGAGTGCAACGGCGGCGACCCAATGTTCTCGACCAGCCAGCGCATCTGGGGCTACGAGACGCCGGACGGCTCGTTCGCGCAGTTCTGCAAGGTCCAGGCGCGCCAGCTGATGAAGCGCGCCCAGCATCTCACCTGGGAGGAGAGCGCCTCCTACACGCTGACCTTGGCCACCGCCTACCGCATGCTGTTCGGCCATCGCCCGCACATCCTGCGGCCGGGTCACAACGTGCTGGTGTGGGGCGCCGCGGGCGGCATCGGCTCGATGGCGGTCCAGCTGATCGCGACGGCCGGCGCCAACGCGATCGGCGTGATCTCCGATCCGTCGAAGAAGGACTTCGTCATGTCGCTCGGCGCCAAGGGCGTCGTCAACCGCAACGACTTCGACTGCTGGGGCCAGCTGCCCGACGTCGACGACCAGAAAGGCTACGCCGAGTACATGAAGAGGTGCCGCAAGTTCGGCGCGGCGATCTGGGAGCACACCGGCAAGGGCAACGACGTCGATTTCGTGTTCGAGCATCCCGGGGAGCAGACCTTCCCGGTGTCGTGCTTCATCGTGAAGCGCGGCGGCATGGTCGTATTCTGCGCCGGCACCACCGGCTACAACCTCACCATGGACGCCCGCTTCGTGTGGATGCGCCAGAAGCGCATCCAGGGCAGCCACTTCGCCAACCTCCTGCAGGCCAGCCAGGCCAACCAGCTGGTGATCGAGCGCCGCATCGACCCGTGCATGAGCGAGGTCTTCGACTGGGCGGACATCCCCAAGGCGCACACCAAGATGTGGAAGAACCAGCACAAGCCCGGAAACATGGCCGTGCTGGTCTCCGCCAGGCGTTCCGGCATGCGCACGCTGGAAGACGCGCTGGAGGATTGAGGCGAGACGCCCGGAACAACCTCCGCCGACGCCGCGCTTCTTCATCTTCTTCCGGACCGCGAGCGTCCCGCTCGCTCATGAGCCTGAGCGAGCGGGGCGCTCGCGGTCCGCAAGAGCATGAGCGCCACGTCGGCGGAGGTTATTCCGCCTCGAGTGGCGCGCTCCCGGCGACGATCCTTTGCTTCGCCGCTGCGTCGGTCCGTATCTTGCTACCGAGAAGCCTGAAATGCCCCTGATCCTGGAAAACCTCCTCGTCCTGTGCGCCGAGGCCGAGATCGCCGCCGATCGCTACGAGACGACGGCGCGCGAGGCCGTACGCAGGCTGATCGCCCCGAATGGGAAGGTCGATCCCAAGGCGCTGGAGCGCGAGCAATTCGCCGCGCACGGCTTCGCCTGGATCGCGACCTATGTCTCGGCGCTGCGCCAGATGCGGCGCTGGGCCGAAGCCGGCGAGGCGGGCGAGCTCGAGCAGCTCATCCTGCAGTCGGCCTTCGGCGAGTACCTCGCCCAGCTCGCGGGCGGCATCGCGATCAGCCAGGTCGAGATCGTGCGGCCGGCCGATCTCGGCGCCGACGCGTCGGCACTCGATTCTCCTGCGGTCGGCAAGCTGATCGCCGGCAACACCTCCGCCGTGCGCCTGCGAATTGCCGAGCTGATCGCCGATGGGCTCGACACCGGCGGCTTCGGTGCGCTCCAGCTCGGCGACGAGGCACTGGAGGAGGTGCGCCGCCAGTTCCGCCGCTTCGTCGACAGCGAGGTGGCGCCGCATGCCCATGGCTGGCATCTGCGCGACGAGCTGATCCCGCTGCCGGTGGTCGAGAAGATGGCCGAGCTCGGCGTGTTCGGCCTCACCGTGCCGGAGGAGTGGGGCGGCCTCGGCATGGGCAAGCTCGCCATGTGCGTGGTCACCGAGGAGCTGTCGCGCGGCTATATCGGCGTCGGCTCGCTGGGCACGCGTTCCGAGATCGCCGCGGAGCTGATCCGCTCCGGCGGCACCGAGGCGCAAAAGCAGAAGTACCTGGGACGCATCGCCTCGGGCGAGCTGCTGCCGACGGCGGTGTTCACCGAGCCCAACACCGGCTCCGACCTCGCCAGCCTGCGCACCCGCGCCGTGCTCGACGGCGACGTCTACCGGATCCAGGGCAACAAGACCTGGATCACTCACGCCGCGCGTGCCGACATCATGACCTTGCTGGCGCGCAGCGACGCCTCGAAGCCCGGCTATCAGGGCCTGTCGATGTTCCTGGCCGAGAAGCCGCGCGGCGACGAGAGCGATCCCTTCCCGGCCAAGGGCATGTCGGGCGGCGAGATCCGCGTGCTCGGCTACCGCGGCATGAAAGAATACGAGATCGGCTTCGACGGCTTCGAGGTGCCCGCCGAGAACCTCCTGGGCGGCAGCGAGGGCCAGGGCTTCAAGCAGCTGATGGCGACCTTCGAGAGCGCGCGCATCCAGACCGCGGCGCGCGCCGTCGGCGTGGCGCAGAACGCGCTCGAGCTCGGCCTGCGCTACGCCCGCGAGCGCATCCAGTTCGCCAAGCCGCTCTATGCCTTCCCGCGCGTCGCCGGCAAGATCGCCTGGATGGCCGTCGAGACCATGATCGCCCGCCAGCTCACCTACTTCGCCGCGCGCGAGAAGGACAGCGACCGGCGCTGCGACATCGAGGCCGGCATGGCCAAGCTGCTGGCCGCCCGGGTCGCCTGGAGCAATGCCGACAACGCCCTGCAGATCCACGGCGGCAACGGCTATGCCATGGAATATCCCGTGAGCCGCGTGCTGTGCGACGCCCGCATCCTCAACATCTTCGAGGGCGCCGCCGAGATCCAGGCCCAGGTCGTCTGCCGCGGCCTGATCGAGGGCAGGAACTAGGCAGCCTTCCGGTTCGAGGGGCGCGATGCCGACGGCTTTCGGCGATTGCCGGCAAGCTTGTAGGGGGTGATCAGCGTCTCGGCCGGGATCTTCCACTCTCGGCTGAGCTTCCAGATCATCGGCAATGTCAGGCGGCGTTTTTTTGCCAACACTTCCGACGCACGCGCCCGAGAGCCCAGGAGGTCCGCCAAGTCGGCCTGCGTGAAGCCGGCCGTGCGCATACGGTGACGGATCATCTCGATGGGATGCGGAGGTCCAATTCGATGATGCTGGTCCTCGTAGACCTCGATGAGCAAGGTCAGCAGGTCGAAACGGTCGGCGTCGGGGGTACCCTTCATCGGCTCGACCTGGAAAAACTGCTCGACCTCAGCCAAGGCGGCCCTGTACTCGGCTTCGGTGCGGATTGGACGAGTCGTCATCAGATGGTCTCCGGATCGATGCGATCGTATTCCGAGTGAGTACCGACAAATTTCACCAGCACGCGGTTGAACCGATAGGCAACGTGAGCCACGAGCCGGTACTTGTTGCCGGCAACATCGAAGATGATCCTGTTGTCGGCGATAAAGTCCACGGTGGCTCCGAATTGTGCTTTGACGTCGGCGGGGCTGCTCCAGTTCGCATGCCTCACGTCGGCAAACCAAGCCTCCAACGGGCCGCGGGCCTGCGGATGACGACTCCAGAAGGACCTCAGTGCGGCCTTCGATATGACGTTCACGTTGCCAGCATAGGATGTTCCCGTGGCGGGAGCAAGGTGGGTCAGGGTTTCTCCTGGTGGTGGTCGCCATCCCGAGCGGAACGGCAGCTACTATGGCTATCCGCCCGAATTCGCCCTTGATTCGAGGGCATGATCATATTCCGCTGTGGAACCACGCCTGAATCTACTGGGACTGACGCTGCTGCTATGCCTTTTCAGCGCCACTGCACATGCCGAAACGGCGGTGCGGGAGGCCGAGTTCGCGCTGGAAACCTGCGATACGGATCGAGGCCTCGCGCGGCTCAGGACGCTGGCCGAGCGCGGCGACGCTGCCGCGCAATGGAAGCTGGGCGAGGTCTTTCTCGCGACCGATCGCGGCGAGACGGAGCGCTGGCTCCGGAGGGCCTTCGAGACCCGCAAGCGGCTTGCCGAGCGTGGCGACATCAAATCGCTCGAATGGATCGTGCAGGCTTTCCACCGGGGTCTGGGAACGGCGATCGACGAGCAGGCAGCGCTCGAGTGGGAGAGGCGGGCAGAGCGCGTGCGGGTCGAGAAGGCCGAAGCTGGCGACGTCGAAGCGCAGTACCTGCTCGCGGAGCACTACGCCAAGCTGATCGGCTCGAACTTTGCGCTTCGGCTCGAGGCGCAACACTGGTGGGCTCGCGTCTTTCCCGCCATCAAGGCGGCCGCCGAATCCGATGACCTGCTGGCCCAGGAACGTCTCGCCGACATGTATCGCTACGGCGACGGCGTGGCGGAGAACAAGGCCGAGGCGGAAAGGTGGAATCGGGTCGTCATCGCGACCCTCGATGCTGCAGCCGCCAGAGGCGAGCTCGCCGCTGTGCTGCGGCTCGACGCATTGTCGCGACAGGGGAAGCCCGGCTGGACGGGCACGCGCGCCTCGGGGGACAGCGTCGAGGCCCGCTATCGCGCAGCGGCGGTGAAGGGCTGCGTGCCGGCGCAGTTCATGGTGGCGCTTCGCCTGGAGGAGCGCGTCTACCCGCGCAACCCCGAGGCCAGGCACGCCCGGCTGCAGGCCGCGATGTGGTGGATGATTGTCGCCCGCAGCACCGAGCCCGGCCACGCCATCCTGGTCGCGCAGGCCCGGGATTTCCTGGCGGCCAGCAAGCTTGACGTCGGCGAGGAGACGCTGGTGCGCGCCAAGGGCGCGCGCTGTCTCGACTCCAACTACGGCGATTGCGACTAGATCTGTCGCGACGCCGTCATGCCCGCTTGTCCTCGACCTTCAGCCCCATGACCTTCTTCGGCGGGAAGCGGCGGAAGGTGCCGAGATGGGTGCGCATGCCGAGCTGGAAGGCCTCGACGTAGGCGAGCTTGCGCGTCAGGTAATTGTGCTGCTCCTTGGGGTCGAGATAGAGGTTGTAGAGGCGCGGGTAGGCGAAGCGCTCGAGCACGCCGGTGAAGCCGCCCGGCCCCGCCGCGTCGGTCGGATCGTCGCTGGTCGCCGACAGCAGCATCTTGTACTCGCCGCAGCGCAGGCCGGAGAAGGTCTGCGACAGCCAGTAGTAGTGGTACTTGCGGTTCGACAGGCCATCGGGCGCCAGCAGGAAGCTCGTCTGGTCGACGCCGTCGATGTAGCGGTCGGCAGGCAGCAGGCTGGAGGCGCCGGCCAGTCCCAGCAGGGTCGGCAGGATGTCGTTGAAGTCGAACAGGCCGTCGCTCTGGCGGCCGGCCTCGACCATGCCCGGCCAGAACATCAGGCCGGGCACCCGTACGCCGCCCTCCCACGTCGAACCCTTGGCGCAGCGGAATGGCGTGAAGGCGGCGTCGGGCCACGTCTCCATGTGCGGGCCGTTGTCCGACGACACGAAGATCAGCGTGTCCTCGATCTGGCCGGAGCGTCCCAGTGCGTCGACTAGGCGGCCCATGATGTCGTCGAGCTCGATCAGCGTGTCCTTGTAGGGATGCCGGGCCGGCGACTTGCCGAGGTATTTCTCGTGGGGATAGTTGTCGAAGTGGGCGCCGCGCGTGCAGTGATAGAGCAGCCACGGCTTGTCCGATCTGGCCTGGCGCTCGATGAAGTCGACCGAGTACTGGCACCATTTTTCGTCGAGCTCGGAGAGGACGGGGATCGTCACCTCCTCGACGTTGCTCAGCTCGGCGCCCTTCGTCGCATGCACGAAGCAGCGATTGAAGGGCATGTTCTTGATCCATTCGGTGCGCGCGCTGGAATAGACGATCTCGGGGAAGAAGTGCGGATCGCGCCATTCGGTGTACATGTCGGACACCGAGAGAAATCCGTAGAAGTCGTCGTAGCCGACATGCTGGGGCTGCGATTCGACGTTCTCGCCGAGATGCCACTTGCCGACCGCCTGCGTGGTGTAGCCGGCCTGGCCGAGCAGCATCGGCAGCGTGATCTCGCCCTGCAGCCCGCCCGGCTCGCCGTACATCGGCGGGCGATGCAGGCCGTGCCGGTTGGGCACGCGCCCGGTGTGCAGCGTGGCGCGCGACGGCGAGCACGACGGCTCGGAGTAGCACGAGGTGAGCTGCAGGCCGGCCCGCGCCAGCCTGTCGAAATGCGGCGTCGGCGCGCCGACCGCGACGCCGCCGCCGTAGCAGCCGAAGTCGCCCCAGCCGACATCGTCCATCAGGTAGATCAGGATGTTGGGCTTCTTCTTGCGCCCCGCGAGCTTCTGCACGGCGGCAGCGATGTCGGCCTCGTGCCGGAACGCAGGTTCGAGATGGTCGGCCGTACGCACGGTCTGCGAGGCGATGGCATCGAAGCTCGGCATGGGTCCCCCGGTGGTCCCGTTCATGTGAGGGGAGACCGTGCCTGTACGTGCTCGAATGTACAACTTCTTCTCCTCCCCAGCGAAGCTGGGGAGGTGTCGGCGTCTTCGCCGACGGAGGGGTCATGAGTCATGAGCACTGTTGCCTGTTGTGGGCTCATGACCCCTCCGCCCCGTATGACGGGGCACCTCCCCAGCCGAGCTGGGGAGGAGGGAAGAGGGCGAAACGGCTCGCTTGACCGTCGCCAGGCCGTCACCCAGTTTTGCGCCAACGACAATTCGAGGAAACATGCTCCGCCGACAGTTCGTATCGGGCGCCGCCGCTCTGTCGGCCGTTGCGCCGTCATCCGTGCAGGCCCAGGCTTGGCCCACCGGGCGCGTATCGATCATCGTGCCATTCCCGGCGGGGGCTGCGACCGACATTACCGGTCGCGTGGTCGCCGAGCGGCTCGGCCAGATGTGGGGCCGGGCGGTCGTGATCGACAATCGCGGCGGCGGCAACGGTCTGCCGGCGGCGGAAGCGGCTGCCAAGGCCAGGCCTGACGGGCACACGATCTTCCTCACCTCGGCGATGACGCAGGCGGTCAATCCGGCGCTCTACGACAAGCTGCCCTACGATCCGGTCGCCGACTTCGAGCCGATCACGCGCTTCGGCACCTCGCCGTTCGTCGTGCTGGTGCGCGCCGACTCGCCGATCAAGACGCTCGCCGATCTGACCGCGCTCCTGAAGGCCGAGCCGGGCAAGCACAATTTCGGCGCCGGCGCGTTGCCGGCCCGCATCGCCTCCGAGCTCTACCGCCAGCTCGCCGGCGTCGACGCGCTCTACATCGGCTACAAGAGCAACCCGCAGGCCTTCCCCGACCTCCTGAACGGCCAACTGACCTTCATGGTGATCGACACCATCAACGGCAAGCTGCAGATCGATCGCGGCGCCATGCGCGGGCTCGCCGTCACCCTGCCGCAGCGCGAGCCGCGCCTGGCCCAGGTGCCGAGCGCGGCCGAGGCCGGCCTGCCCGACTTCCAGATTTGGACCTGGACCGGCTTCTATGCCCCCAAGGGCACGCCCGGGGAGTTGGTTGCCCGGCTCAATCGCGATATCGTCGCGGCCTGCCAGGACCCCCAGGTCCTGGCGCGGCTGGACACGATGGGATCGACGCCGTCGACCACCTCGCCGGAGGAGTTCGCCGCCTTCACGCGCGCCGAGATCGCGCGCTGGGGCGGCATCATCCGGCGCGGCAACATCAAGCTGGAGTAGGAGAGCGCCATGCAAGGATCGCTGCGCGGCAACGCCGGGCCCCGCTATCGCCATACCGCCGACGAGAGCGCGCCCTACGAGACCATCGCTGTCGACAAGCTGACGCCGATCATCGGCGCCGAGATCAGTGGCATCGATCTCGCCAGGCCGCTCAGCAACCGCCAGCAGGACGAGGTTCATCGCGCGCTCGCCGAGAACCTGGTGATCTTCTTCCGCGACCAGCACATCACGCCCGACCAGCACCTGGCGTTCGGACGGATGTTCGGCGATCTGCACGTCCATCCGGCGGCGCCGCACGAGCCCGGCAAGCCCGAGCTGATGATCATCCACGCCGACAGGGAGTCGCCGCGCGCCAACGGCGAAGGCTGGCACACCGACGTGAGCTGCGACCTCGAGCCGCCGATGGGCAGCATCCTCTACATCAAGACCTGCCCGCCCAAGGGCGGCGATACGCTGTTCGCCAGCATGTACGCGGCTTACGAGGCGCTGTCCGACCGCATGAAGGCCTATCTCGACGGGATGACGGCGGTCCACGATGGCGAGCAGGTCTACCGCGGCCTCTACAGGAACTTCGGCGTCGCCGACAAGCCGCAATACCCGCGCGCCGAGCATCCCGTCGTGCGCACCCATCCGGTGACGCGCAAGAAGGGGCTCTACGTCAATCGCGGCTTTACCCGCGCCCTGGTCGGCGTGCCGCGCGACGAGGGCGATGGGATCCTCGCCTATCTCTACCAGCACATGGAGAACCCGCTGTTCCAGTGCCGCTTCCGCTGGCAGGAGAACTCGATCGCCTTCTGGGACAATCGCTGCGTCCAGCACCGCGCCATGTGGGACTACTGGCCCCACACCCGCAGCGGCAACCGGGTCACGGTGGCGGGCGACAAGCCGTTCTGAAGCGGGTCATTCGTGCTCGGCTCCGCTGTACCCAATCGCCTCCCCCGTCTTACAGGGGAGGTGCCCCCATAGGCGTTAAAATACAAAGAAACCTCATCCTGAGGAGGCCGCGTAGCGGCCGTCTCGAAGGATGGGCCACACAGAAGATCGTTGGAAAAGCGGTGTCGCAGTCCCCTTCACTGTTGCCGACCCTTCGAGACGCGGCCCTCCGGGCCGCTCCTCAGGGTGAGGTCCGCTTTAGATTAACGCCTATGGGAGGTGCCCCCGCAGGGGGCGGAGGGGGAAGGACTAGGTCGAGACATTCGAAGTTCCGACGTCGGAAGCGGATAGGACATTCCTGCGGCTTTCCCCCTCCGGCCCTTCGGGCCACCTCCCCCGTAGGACGGGGGAGGCAAGCGACATAAGGCTCCCGCCTTGCTGGTGATCTTCGATTGCGACGGCGTTCTCGTGGACAGCGAGCCGATCGCCAATGCGAGCTTTTCCGTCGCGCTGCGCGCGGAAGGGCTCGACTGGTCGATCGAGGAGACCATGCGGCGGCTGGTCGGGCGTTCGCTCAAATCGTGCGTCGAGATCGTCGAGGCCGAGCTCGGCCGCAAGCTGCCGGACGACTTCCTCGAGAAGATGCAGGCAGTGACCTACGGCAACTTCCGCGACGCGCCGCTGCAGCCGATCGAGGGTGTCGAGGACGCCGTGCTGGCGCTGCAGGCGGCCGGCGTCGCGACCTGCGTGGCCAGCTCCGGGGCGCCGGAGAAGATGCGCTTCACCCTCGGCCTCACCGGGCTGTGGGACCTGTTCGGCGGTCGCATCTTCAGCTCCAGCCAGGTGCCGCGCGGAAAGCCGTTCCCCGACCTGTTCCTGCATGCGGCGCTGTCGCTCGACGTGCAGCCGTTCGACTGCGTGGTGATCGAGGATTCGGTGCCGGGTGTGCAGGCGGCGCGCTCCGCCGGCATGCGCGTGCTCGCCTACGCCGGCGCGCCGTATGCCGATCGGGCCGGTCTGGCTGCGGCCGGCGGCGCGCTGTTCGACGACATGACGCGGTTGCCCAGTCTGGTGCTGCGATGACCGGCCGGGAGACAGGCCGGCCCCCCGCCTCGTGGTCGATGGGCGCCGGCAGGCCCGAGCGCGTGCTCGTCGTCGGTGCCGGCATGGCGGGCATGGTCGCGGCGCGCCTGCTGCACGATTCGGGCTTTGCCGTCACGGTGCTCGAGGCGCGCCAGCGGTTGGGCGGTAGGACCTGGACCGACGCCTCGCTGGGCGCGCCGCTCGACCTCGGCGGGTCGTGGGTGCACGGCGTCGACGGCAACCCGCTCACCCTGTGGTGCGAGAGGCTGGGCATCGCGCTGGTCGAGTCGCAGGGTGACCGGCTGCTGATCGACGATCGCGCCACCGCGCCGACGCGCGAAGGGCAGCGCCGCCGCGCCGTGCTCGGGCGCGTCGCCTTCAAGGTGGCGATCGAGTGGGCCGCCTGGAAGAGCAAGGCGATGGCGCGCAGCTGGGGTCCGCGCTCGATCTCGGTGAAGCAGGCGGTCGATCCTCTGCTTCGTGCCGGGTGGCTGCCCGAGATCGACAAGCTGGTCGTCGCGACCTTCGTCGAGATGAGCGAGGGCGTGCAGGGCGCGCCCTACGAGGCGATCTCGGCCGAGGAATGGTTCCCGACCGAAGGGCTGGATCGCAACGCCCAGCCGCGCGGCGGCTTTCACGCGCTGATCGACGACGCCGCACACGGCCTGTCGATTCGCCTGGGCGCCGCCGTCCAGCGCCTTGTCTGGAGCGACGCGGGTGTCGTCGCGACCCTGCAGAGCGGCGAGCGACTCGAGGCCGAGCGCGCCGTGGTTGCCGTGCCGGTCGGGCTGCTGCGCGCCGGCCTGCCGGCGCTCGATCCGCTGCCGCCCGAGGCGCAGCAGAAGGCGCTCCACCGGCTGGGCTACGGCGCGGGGGCGCTCGGCAAGATCTACCTGCGCTTTCCCGAGCGCTTCTGGCCCGAGCAGCCGAAATGGTTCGGCCGGCTGCCCGACTCGCCGGAGAAGCGCGGCACCTTCAACACCTGGGTGAGCCATGTGCAGGAGACCGGCCTGCCGATCCTGCTGAGCTTCACCAACGGCGCCACCTCGGTGACCCTCGATCGCACGTCGAGCGACGCCGAGGTCGAGGCGGTGGCGATGGGCTCGCTGCGCAAGATGTTCGGCGACGGCATCCCGCGGCCGCAGGGCATGCTCTTCCCGCGCTGGGTGAGCGATCCGTGGTCGCGCGGCGGCTATTCCTATCCCGGCGTCGGCAGCGCGCCCGAAGACCGCGAAGGTCATGCGCGGCCGCTCGCGCAGCGGGTCTATTTCGCCGGCGAGGCGACCGAGCCGGTCGAGTACGGCACCGTCCACGCCGCGCTGTGGTCGGGCGAGCAGGCGGCGGAAGCGCTGTTCCGCGCCGCCACCGGAGCGGCCGCCAGCCGCGACATGAGGCCATGGGCCGGCGCCCGCACTGGCGCTGGCCGGCACAATGACTAGATTGGACAATCATGCTCGCCAATATCCTGTTCGTCATGGTCATCGTCTCGGGGCTGGCGACGCTCGGCATGCTGTTTGCCGGGCTGGTCAGCATGAGCCGCAACGTCGAGAGCACGATCGAGGGCGGGCGGCGCAGCAATCGCTTCATGTGGTGGCGCGTGCGCCTGCAGCTCCTGACGATCGTCCTGATCGTCCTGTGGTATCTCGCGAGCCGGAGCTGAGCCGATGGTCACCCTGACCCGCATCTACACGCGTGGCGGCGACGCCGGGCAGACCTCGCTCGGCCGCGGCGAGCGGGTCGCCAAGCACGACCCGCGCGTCGAGGCCTATGGCACGACCGACGAGGCCAACTCGGTGATCGGGCTGGCGCGCAACGCCATCGCCCGTGCCGCCTCCGGCGATTCGCGCCTGGCCGAGGCCGACGCCATGCTGGGCCGCATCCAGAACGACCTGTTCGACCTCGGCGCGGACCTGTGCACGCCCGAAGGAAAGGCGAAGCGCGGCGAGGGCGCGCTGCGCATCGTCGCCTCGCAGGTCGAGCGGCTGGAGCGCGAGATCGACGCCATGAACGCCGAGCTGGCGCCGCTCAAATCCTTCATCCTGCCAGGCGGCAGCGAAGCCGCCGCCTGGCTGCATCTCGCCCGCACCGTGGCCCGCCGGGCCGAGCGGCGCATGACCCGGCTCGCCGCCGAGGAGACGATCAACCCCGAGGCGATCAAGTACGTCAACCGTCTGTCGGACCATCTGTTCGTGCTTGCCCGCCGCCTCAACGACAACGGCGCCTCCGACGTGCTGTGGGTGCCCGGCGGAGCGCGTTGAACTCCTCGAGCGTGATCTTCTTTGGTTGAAGCACCAAAAGCTGACCTCACCCTGAGGAGCGGCCGCAGGCCGCGTCTCGAAGGGTCGGAAACGGCACATCTGTGGCCCACCCTTCGAGACGCCACGCTCTGCGTGGCTCCTCAGAGGATGTGACTTTATTGAATTCTGTCGTCCCTCTCCTGTCATCCTGAGCGCAGCGAAGGCTCTCATCGCCAGAAGTTCCAAAGTACACTCGTACCACGCGGCGATGAGGTCCTTCGCTGCGCTCAGGACGACAGAAAAGTTCGCGGCAGCGACCTCATCAATCGCCCAAAAGCGACTATCTAAAAAGTCACAGGCTCTCAGGGTGAGGGTCCTTTGTAATTTTACGCCAATGGAGGCCAGGGCCATGATCGCGATCGTTCCCGGCGGGGCGCGTTGACGATGGCGCAAATCGACGTGCGCGATTTGGCACCGGCCGATCGGTCGGCATGGGATCGCCTGTGGTCGGCCAACTGCGCCCACTACGGCGCCGTGCTGCCGGCCGCCGACAATGACGAGCTGTGGCGACGGATCTCGGATGCCGACTACGCCATGGGCGCCTTGATCGCCTTCACTTCCCAGGACAGCCGGCCGGTCGGCCTCGCCCATTACGTGCTGCATCCGCACACGTTCAGCAGCCGCATGCTCTGCTATCTCGAGGATCTGTGGGTCGACCCTGAAGCGCGCGGCGGCGGCGTCGGGCGCCGCCTCATCGAAGCTCTGATCGCACGCGGGCGGGAGCGCGGCTGGCGTCGGCTCTACTGGCATACCGAAGCCGACAACAGTGCAGCGCGGGCGCTCTACGACCGTCTTGTGCGGGTCACCGACTACGTCCGCTACGATGTCGCGCTGCAATAGACCGGCGACTTGCCGGAAGTCCTGCGCAGTGGCTCCCAAGGGCCTCAACTTGTTGAAAAAATGGAAGAAAATCTTCGGCAATTTGATTTTGTGCAGTGCGACATCGCCTTGACATGAACGGCTGAACACCCCTACACGAAAACCCCTTCGCCGGACGGGAGGTCCGGCTGCAACTCACCTATGGGCGCAACGCGATGAAAGTGCTGGTCGCGGTCAAGCGGGTCATCGACTACAACGTCAAGATTCGCGTCAAGGCCGATAACACGGGTGTCGAGACGGCAAACGTCAAGATGTCCATGAATCCCTTCGATGAAATCGCCGTGGAAGAGGCGATCCGCCTCCGCGAAAAGGGATTGGCCACCGAAGTCATCGCCTTTTCCGCCGGACCCGCCCAGTGCCAGGAGACGATCCGTACGGCGCTGGCGATGGGCGCCGACCGCGGCGTGCTCGTGCAGACCGATGCCGAGCTGCAGCCGCTGGCGGTCGCCAAGCTGATGAAGGCGGTGGTCGACAAGGAGCAGCCCGGCCTGGTGATCGTCGGCAAGCAGGCGATCGACGACGATTCCAACCAGACCGGCCAGATGCTGGCCGCGCTGCTCGGCTGGTCGCAAGGCACGTTCGCCAACAAGCTGAACCTGGCCGACGGCAGCGCCGAGGTTAAGCGCGAGGTCGACGGCGGCCTCGAGAACATCAAGATCAAGCTGCCGGCGGTGATCACCACCGACCTGCGCCTCAACGAGCCGCGCTACGCCTCGTTGCCCAACATCATGAAGGCCAAGAAGAAGCCGATCGAGGTGCTGGCGCCGGACACGCTCGGCGTCGACGTCGCGCCGCGCCTCAAGACGCTCAAGGTCGAGGAGCCGCCCAAGCGCAAGTCCGGCATCAAGGTGAAGACGGTCGCCGAACTGGTCGAGAAGCTGCGTAACGAAGCGGGAGTGATCTGACATGGCCGTCCTCGTCGTTGCCGCGCATGACGGCAAGAGCGTTCGCAGCAATGTCGCGAACGCCGTGGCCGCCGCCGCGCAAATGGATCCGGACGTCCACGTCCTGGTGGCCGGCAGCAACGCCGGCGAAGCCGCCAAGTCGGCTGCCGCCATCCAGGGCGTGACCAAGGTGCTCGAGGCCGAGGACGCGGCCTACGCCAACTGGCTGGCCGAGGATGTCGCGCCGCTGGTGGTCAAGCTGGCGCCCGGCTACAGCCATGTCGTGATGGCGGCCGACTCGGTCGGCAAGAACATCGCCCCGCGGGTTGCGGCACTGCTCGACGTCGCCCAGGTCTCGGAAGCCATCAAGGTGGTGTCGCCCGACACGTTCGTGCGGCCGATCTATGCCGGCAATGCCATGGCGACCGTGCAGTCCGCCGACAAGATCAAGATCGTCACCATCCGGCCGACCAACTTCAAGGCGGCGGCAGGCGGCGGATCGGCGCCGATCGAGAAGATCGCCGGCACCGGCGCCGGCGGCCTCGCCTCCTACGTCGGCGCCGAGCTGTCGAAGAGCGAGCGGCCCGAGCTTACCAGCGCCAAGATCGTGGTCTCGGGCGGCCGTGGCCTGCAGAGCGGCGAGAACTTCAAGATGCTCGAATCGTTGGCCGACAAGCTCGGCGCCGGGCTAGGCGCGAGCCGCGCCGCGGTCGATGCGGGCTACGTGCCGAACGACTACCAGGTCGGCCAGACCGGCAAGGTGGTGGCGCCCGATCTTTACATAGCGATTGGCATTTCCGGCGCCATCCAGCATCTCGCCGGCATGAAGGACAGCAAGACCATCGTCGCGATCAACAAGGACGAGGAGGCGCCGATCTTTCAGGTCGCCGACTACGGTATCGTGGGCGACCTGTTCAAGATCGTCCCCGAGCTGATCGAAGCGGTGGCAAAGAAGTAACGCGGAGTATCGCGGTCATGATCAAGCGCATCGGAGTCATCGGTGCCGGCCAGATGGGCAGCGGCATCGCCCATGTCTGCGCGCTCAAGGGCTTCGACATCCGCTTGGCGGATGTCGACCAGGCGCACATCGACAAGGGCATGGACTCGATCGGCCGCAACATGGACCGCCAGATCGGCCGCGGCATGATCCGGCCCGACGACAAGGACGCGGCGCTGCGGCGGATCTCGCCCAGCCTCGACTACAAGGCCTTCGCCGATTGCGACCTGGTGGTCGAGGCGGCGACCGAGAACGAGGCGGTCAAGCGCGACATCTTCAGGAAGCTGTGCGACGGCCTGCCGCCCAACGTGCTTCTGGCCACCAACACCTCGTCGATCTCGGTGACCCGGCTCGCCTCGGTGACCGACCGTCCGGGCAAGTTCATGGGCATGCACTTCATGAACCCGGTGCCCCTGATGGGGCTGGTCGAGCTGATCCGCGGCATCGCCACGGAGGAGGAGACCTTCCGCACCGTGCGCGACGTGGTGGTGAAGCTCGACAAGAAGCCGGTCAATGCCGAGGATTTCCCCGCCTTCATCGTCAACCGCATCCTGCTGCCGATGATCAACGAGGCGGTCTATGCGCTCTACGAGGGGGTCGGCAACGTCGAGGCGATCGACACCGGCATGAAGCTCGGCGCCAACCATCCGATGGGCCCGCTCGAGCTCGCCGACTTCATCGGCCTCGATACCTGCCTTTCGGTCATGCAGGTCCTGCACGAGGGCTTGGCCGATTCCAAGTACCGCCCGTGCCCGCTGCTGGTGAAGTACGTCGAGGCCGGCTGGATCGGCCGCAAGGTCAAGCGCGGCTTCTACGACTACTCGAGCGAGCGGCCGGTCCCGACACGGTAGATTGCTCCTCCCCAGATCCGCTGGGAGACCCCCAGCCCGCGCGCGCGCCACGATGGCGCGAAAATGACAGCCGCTCATGGCTGAGGGCGCGCGCCCGGCACGTTCTCATAGGACCCAACCACTCTGCCGAGGACGAATGCAACGATGCTGACCGCCTATACGCTCAACGGTCAAATTCGCGCCCATTCCAGCAACGCCGCGCACGGCATGGAAATTCCCCCGAATGCCAGGATCCTGTTCTGCAATGGCCAGGTCGGTGCCCGTCTGGACGGCACGGTGCCTGAAAGCCCGTTCGACCAGTTCGAGGTGATCTTCGAGCGCATTCGCATCATTCTCACCGCCTCCGGCATGACATTCGGGGACATCGTCAAGTTCACCGTCTACGTCACGGACAAGTCTTTCCTGGACGATTATTTCCGCATACGCGGACACATCATGGGCGACCACAACCCGCCGGCTACGCTTCTGATCGTCGAGAAATTGCCCCGCCCGGGCGTCCAAGTCGAGATCGAGACCATCGCGGCGAAGGCTGACCAGCTTCGCTAGCGAGCAGGGCAGGGGCCTTCCTCGCGATAGTCCGGTCTGGTAGCTTAAGTCGATGACCATCCATGTCAGTATCGGCGAGGCCCAGACGCGGTTGTCCGAACTGGTAACGGCCGCATTGCGTGGCGAGGAAGTGGTGCTCCAGAAGGCCGGCGAACCCCTGGTGCGGCTGGTCGCGATCCCCGAGGCCATCGCGCTCGAGCGCGCGACTTGCGCTGCGAAGCGTGCGGCGGCGATCGGCTTTGCCCGTGAGAAGTACAAGGACCTGCCACCCGAGGCTTTCGACGTGCCGCCCTCGATGACCAACGAGGATTACGACGAACGGATCGAGCGGAAGTTCGGTGCGCCTCCTGCTTGACACGCAGATCCTCGTTTGGATGGTGAACGGGGACAAGCGGCTCCGCGCAGAGTGGGTTGAAGCAATCGTGAATCCCGAGAGCAGCTTGCATGTCAGCGCGGTCGTGGCGTTCGAGTACTCCGACCTCCAGGTGCGCCAGAGGATCGCCATCGAAGAACCGATCTCGGAATTGATGGAGAGGTTCGACCTCGTGGTGGAAGTCTTTCCTGCTGATGCTTGGCGCGTCGCCGCGCGGCTACCGCCGATCCATCGCGATCCGGTCGACCGGATGCTGATCGCCCATGCGCTGGTGAAAGGCATGACGCTCCTGACCGCGGACGCCAATATCCGCCGATATCCTGTGCCGTTCGCCTGACAACCCGGCGACCTGCGGCATTCCTCTTTCGGGGATTTCATCGGATTGCTGCGCTCGGGTAACTCCCAAGTGCCGTCCCCGCAGGGCGGAAGTAGTCCCGTCGCGAGCGCTTGAAGTATCCGCCTTGGCCGCCAGCTCTGGTTCGGGGTCTTCCCGTGTTCGTCCGCTTTTCAGCCCGAATCGTCGCCATCATGGGCGGACTGCACGGGGAGTTGCGATGAAGTCGAATGCGCTATGTCGGTCTGCGTTGTGGTCAGTCATCGCGGGCTTCCTGCTGTCGAGGGAGATGGGCAAGCATTGCGAGGTCGGCGGCAGCTGAGCCGGCGCGATGCGCGCCCTCGCGCCGGCCGCGGTCGGCCCGGTCCAATGGCTCGACCGCCAGCTTCTCGCGCCCCGCGCCGATGCCGGCCTGACGGGCTTCCGGCGCTTCGCCGTGGAGTTCCTCTATTTCGGCATCAAGGAGGCGCGCGCCTGCCTTTTCGCCGGCCTGTTCTTCCTCGCGGTCTTCACCGTGCCGCGCGCCGGCCTGGGGGGGGTGCCGCGCTACGACGTGCTGCTGGTCTTCGCGCTGGTGGTGCAGGCCTGGATGGTCTGGACGAAGCTCGAGACCTGGGACGAGCTCAAGGCGATCTGCCTGTTCCACGCCGTCGGGTTCGCGCTCGAGGCCTTCAAGACGTCGAGCGGCATCCAGTCGTGGAGCTATCCCGACTTCGCCTACACCAAGCTGCTCGGCGTGCCGCTGTTCTCGGGCTTCATGTATGCGGCCGTCGGCAGCTACATCATCCAGGCGTGGCGCCTGTTCGACCTGCGCATCCGCCACCATCCGCCGTACTGGATGGCGTGGCTGGTCGCCATCGCGATCTACGCCAATTTCTTCACCCACCATTTCATCGGCGACTATCGCTGGTACATCGCCGCCTGCGCGCTCGGCCTGTACGCGCGCGCCACCGTCGTCTTCCGGCCGTTCGACCGCGACCGCAGCATGCCGCTGCTGCTCGCCTTCGTGCTGATCGGCTTCTTCATCTGGCTGGCCGAGAACGCCGCGACGTTCTTCGGCATCTGGCGCTATCCCAACCAGCTCGGCGCGTGGACGCTGGTGCACGTCGCCAAGTGGAGCTCGTGGTCGCTGCTGGTGATCATGACCTTCACCATCGTGGCCAACCTCAAGCACATCAAGCGCATGATCCACGTGCCGGAGTGACTTGCCTGGAGCCGGATCCTTGACGGTGGTACGACCGGGTACTACCGTCGTCCGATCCGACCGAAAGCCAGGCCCTTGACAGTAAAGTCCTCGATCTCGCTGACCGATGAGCAGCATTCCTTCGCCAAGACGCTCGTCGACTCGGGGCGCTATCCCAGCGTCAGCGCCGTCCTGCAACAGGGTATCGAGCTTCTTCGTGAGAAGATGGAAGACGACGCCCTGGAGCGGGCCGCGCTGGCCGAGATCCTGGGCAAGCGGCGTTCCGGACCGTTCCTGTCTGCCGCGAGGATGGATAGTCGGCTGTCCCGGATGATCGACAAGAAACGCCGGGCACATGCGGTTCGCGATTGAGTTCACGGCAGATGCCGAACACGACTTCGAGCTGATACTCGACCACTTGCTCGAGAGCTATGCCGGCTTCGGCGAGGGTGCCGAGGAAGCGTTGGACCATGCCGCGCGGCGAGTGATGGAAATCCGCAAGGCGGTCGATCGGCTTGCAATCTTTCCCTTACGCGGCACGGCGCGCGACGACATCTTGCCGGGGATCCGGTTTCTCGCCATCGCACGCGCGATCAACTGGTTCGACGTCGATCACACGACGCGCAAGGTGCGTATCCTCGCCGTGTTCTTCGGCGGGCAGGATCACATCAGGCACATGCTGGTGCGCCTCTTGGGCAGAAGCGAGACGCGCTGACACGTCCTCGTGTCGCGATACCCGCGCGTACCACAATGCTGCAAGCAATGCCGGCGCGGCATCATTGCCGGTACCGCGCCACTCCAGTGGCGCTCATTGGCGTGCGATCAACGAAGAGTGCGCCACTGGAGTGGCGCGCCCCCGGCAGATGACGCCCCCTCTTCCGACAAATTGCTATGTCGGGAGTTCTGAAGTTTACGCCTATGGGTGACGCGCTCCCGGCAATGGCTCACCCCATCCCGAGAAGCCGCTCTGCCGTGCGCCAGCGTACGCCGTCGGCCAGTTCCGCCGGCAATGGGGCGAGGTGCTCCTCGAGATCCTGCACCGCGCCCGGGTAGGTGCAATCGTAATGGGGATAGTCGGCGCCCCAGATGATGCAGTGGTCGAGACCCATCTCACTGAGCCGTGGCAGGCGGTGCGCCTCGTCCGATTCGATCGAGATGAAGCATTGCTCGCGGAACAGCTCGCTCGGCCTGCGCGTCAGCCACGGCACGTGCTGGCCCATCGAGTCGAAATGGCCGTCGAGCCGGTCGAGCCAGTATTCCAGCCAGCCCAGTCCCGATTCGAGGAAGGCGACGCGCAGGTTGGGATGGCGCTCGAGCACGCCGCCGGCCACGATATCGAGGCACGCCGCCATCTGCTCGAACGGATGGCAGATCATGTGGCTGAAGAAGAGATTGTCGTAGCGCCCGGTGGCGAAGCTCGGCATCAGCGCGCCGAAGCTGCCATGCACGGCGGCGAACAGCCCGTCGCCTGCGACAGCCTCCCAGAACGGCTTCAGCTGCTCGTCGTAGAGCGCAAGTCCCTTGTAGCGCTCGGGCCGGAAGCAGACGCCCTTGAGGCCGAGCTTGGCGATGTGCGCGACCTCGCGGCGCGCTGCCTCGGCGCTCTGCAGCGGCACGATGCCGACGGCGCTCAGCCGGCCCTTGCCGTCGCGGCACATGTCGGCGATCCATTCGTTGTAGCCGTGGCATGCCGCGGCGGCGACGGCCGGATCCTCGATGTCGCCGGCCAGCAGGTAGAGCGAGGGGAAGAGGAGCGCGCGCTCGATGCCTTCCTCGTCGAGCACGCCGACGCGCGCCCCGCCATCGTAGGAACCGGGCAGGATATCCTCCCACGTCGGCACCTTGTCGGGATCATCCATGCCCCATGGCACACAGGCTGCAGCCGGGCGCAGGTTGCGGCGGATCGTCCCGTTGATCGACATCCAGTCGCGGCCGTCGGGCTCGCGCTCGACCCTGATCGTGTCGGCGCGGTAGCGCTTCTCGACGTACTCGTTCCACAGCGCCGGCGGCTCGCAGATATGGCCGTCGGCATCGATCACCCGCTTCGTCGCCCGCTTTGTCATTTGTTTCCTCCCGGATGTCGCGCGAGACTTCGCTTCCCGTCGTGCCCGCGCAAGGAAAAATCGCATGTCTCAACGGCCGATCCGCATTGCCGTCCTGTACTTCGCCCACGAGACGGTGAGCTTCCTGCCGAACGACACGACGCTCGACGACTTCATCTACGAGGGCTCGCCGGCGAGTGGCGAGGCGCTGCTGGCGCACGATTCCGGATCGTACCTGGGCGGCTTCGTGAAGGTGGCGCGCGAGCACGACGGTGTGGAGCTGGTCGGCATCGAATCGCCGCTCTGGCCCAGAACAGGGACCGGATCGGGCTGGGTGACGGAAGAGGCCTACGAGACCTTGGTCGCCCGCATGATCGAGGGGCTGCGGGCGCAGGGACCGTTCGATGGCGTCTACCTGGCGCTGCACGGCGCAATGGCGGTGCGCGGCGTCATGCGGCCCGAGGCCGACCTGGCGGAACGGGTGCGGGCCGTCGTGGGGCAGGGCGCCTTCATCGTCGGCACCTTCGATCCGCACGGCAACGAGGACGAGGCGTTCCTGCGGCACGCCGACATGGCCTTCACGGTGAAGTACTTTCCGCATTACGACAGCCACCTGCAGGGCGAGCGCGCGGCGCGCATGCTGGTGCGCGCCATTCGCGGCGACTACACGCCCGCGACCGTGACGCAGCGCGTGCCGATCATCTCGGCGACCGTCCTGCAGTGGACAGGCGCCTCGCCGTGGATGGACCTGGTGCAGCGTGCGCTGACGTGGGAGGCGCGCGAGCCCGATCTCTACGTCAACTTCTTCTTCGGCTTTCCCTTCGCCGACGTGCCCGATGTCGGCATGACCTTCCAGGTGATGACCAACGGCAAGCCCGAGCTCGCGCGCAAGGTGGCCGACGACATGGCGCTGGCGGCGTGGCGACGGCGCGAGGCGCTGCTCGGCTCGACTCGGGTTCACCTCATTCCCGAAGGTGTCAGGCTGGCGAAGGAAGCGATGGCCGAGGGCGCGACGCCGGTCGTGCTGGCCGACCACAGCGACCGCTCGGGATCGGCGACGTGGCTCCTGAAGGAGATCATCGCCCGGGACCTGTCCGACACGCTGATCGCCACCATTGCCGATGCGCGGGCGAGCGACGACCTGAAGACGCAGGGCGTCAAGGCGGGCGACCTGTTCGACCGGGAGGTGGGCGGCCTCGCCGACGAATCGGCCGGCGCGCCGGTGCGCATCCAGGGCACGGTCCTCAATGCCGTCGAGGGCTACGGCCAGTTCTGGGTCGTCGTGCGGTTCGGCCGCAACAACGTGCTGGTGCTGAGCCGCTACCTGGTCCAGGTGATGGAGCCCGAGCCGCTCGCCGCGCTCGGCCTCGACATCAGCCAGTTCAAGGCGTTCGCCATCAAGTCGCGGGTGCACTTCCGCCGAGGCTTCGACGACAGCGGCTTTGCCAGGACCATCCTGCTGGTCGAGCCGGAGCAGCCGTTCCTGGGAACGGTGAGGCTGGACGGGCTGCCCTATCGCAACGTCGATCTGAAGAAGTTCTATCCCTACGGCGATCCGCAGTTTCCGTGAGCCTCCGGACGATGGTGGCTGCAGAAGAGAGCCACCGCGGCTGTCCGCTCTGCCGGCTCGTGCAGTCTCGTGATAGCGCGTGGTCAGACCCGCGCGATTCGAGGGGCATCACCGTGATCGCCATGACCGACGCTAGCCGACCCACCGCTGACGCGGCGCCTTTCCGGTGCGTCAGCGCCAAGTCCTTGATTTCAAAGGCCGCTGACGCACGGACGCAACGGGCGCAAGAGTCGGCGCCGATTCTCCGCGGCCGCTCCTGGAAGCGGGAGGAAACACCCGCGACGGACCGGGCATTGGTTGACCCGGACCGCAAGACGGCGGCCCCGACCGCAAGAGGCCTCGCTGAAGGTCCGCTTGCGTTCGGCCAACTCCTTGATTCGAAAGGCTCCGAACGCACCGAACGCACCGAACGCAAGAATCCGGGGTCGCTTTACGTTTTGTGGGAATGGGCGATTACCGTCGGCGGGGCGCGCATCGACGATGCGATCGAGGGTTCGTTGTTCCGTGCTTGCAAGTCCCTGCTCCGGTGCAATCGTTTCCCTGTTAATTTTTCTGCTTTCCCTGCTCGATTTCCCTGTTCCGTGCACCATGGCGCGGCCACCACGGATCGCCAAGCCTCTGCGATTGCGGACTCATTTGCGTGTCAAGACCACCGGTACGAAACCGGGTTGCGGATTTTTTCGTCAACCGCCGTTGCCGAGCGCCGCCTTCATCAGCGCGACCCCTTCGGGCGTGTCCCAGTCGGCATCGCCCTCGATCCGGCCGAGCTCACGGCCGGCCGGGTCAACCAGGATCGAGGTCGGCAGGAGGGTGACGCCGAGCGTCGACATCGCCTTCTTGCCCTTGTCGTAAAAGATGCCGAGATGGTCGAGGTTCTGGTCGCGGTAGAACGGCGCGACCTTGGGCTTGGAGGGACCGTCGAGCGAGATCGGCAGGATGACGAACCGGCTCCTGGGCAGCATCGACTGCAGGCGGTCGAGGCTCGGCATCTCGCTGACGCACGGCGCGCACCAGGTCGCCCACAGATTGATCAGCCGCACCTTGCCGGCGAGGTCGGAGAGGCGCATCGGGCGATCGTCGGCGTCGAGGAACTCGAGATTGGGCACCGGCCGCACCGGGCTCGTGATCTTGAAGCGCGCCATGGCGCCCCTGGCCAGCTTCGCCGACACCTCGGCGCGCGCCCGTGCCGGCGGTGCAACCAATGGCACGGTCGAGGCGGCGGCAGCGAGCGCCAGCAGGCGGCGGCGGCCGGTGAGGAAATGTCGGGCGGGATGTGCCATAAGCCGCGTTCCTACAGGGTCATTGGCTGATATTCATGGCACGAAAGAACACGACTGCGCGAGGGGCGGCGAGCCGCCCCGGAGGGAAGGGCCGCTCCTCGCCGGCAAGCCGCTCCAACACGATGTGGGGCGGCCGCTATGCGCGCGGCCCGGCGGAGATCATGGAGCGCATCAACGCTTCCATCGGCTTCGACCGCCGGCTTTATCAACAGGATATCGCCGGCTCGCTCGCGCACTGCGACATGCTGGTCAGGCGCGGCATCCTGACCGCACGGGACGGACGCGCAATCAAGCGCGGCCTCGCCCAGGTGCGCGAGGAGATCGAGTCCGGCCGCTTCACCTTCTCGACCAAGCTCGAGGACATCCATTTCAACGTCGAGGCCAGGCTCACCGAGCTGATCGGGCCGGCCGGCGGACGGTTGCACACGGCGCGCTCGCGCAACGACCAGATCGCCCTCGATGTGCGGCTGTGGGTACGCGACACGATCGACCGCCTGGAGGCCATGCTGGCCGACCTGCAGGCCGCCCTGATCGACCGCGCCGAGGAATATGCCGCCACGATCATGCCGGGCTTCACCCATCTGCAGACGGCCCAGCCCATCACCTTCGGCCATCACCTGCTGGCCTATGTCGAGATGATCGGGCGCGACCGCAGCCGCTTGGCCGATTGTCGCGCGCGGCTGAACGAATCGCCGCTGGGTGCGGCGGCGCTGGCCGGCTCGCCGCATCCGATCGATCCGCGCCTGACGGCCAAGGCGCTGGGCTTCGACCGGCCGATGGCCAACTCCCTCGATGCCGTGTCCGACCGCGACTACGTCGTCGAGTTCATCGGCGCGGCGTCGCTGATCGCCGTGCACCTGTCGCGGCTGTCCGAGGAGATCGTGATCTGGTGCAGCGCGCCGTTCCGCTTCATCGCGCTGTCGGACGCTTTCACGACCGGCAGCTCGATCATGCCGCAGAAGCGCAATCCCGACGCCGCCGAGCTGACGCGCGCCAAGGTCGGCCGCATCGTCGGCGCCTTCGTGGCGCTGTGCACGATGCTGAAAGGCCTGCCGCTGACCTACGGCAAGGACATGCAGGAGGACAAGGAGCCGCTGTTCGACGCCGCCGACTCGGTCGAGCTCGGCGTCGCGGCGATGACCGGCATGGTGCGCGACCTCAAGGCCAATCCGGAGCGCATGCGCGCGGTCGCCGCGGCCGACTACTCGGTGGCGACCGACCTCGCCGACTGGCTGGTGCGCAAGGTCGGCCTGCCGTTCCGCCAGGCCCATCACGCGACCGGCCGGCTGGTCGGCATCGCCGCCGCCAAGGGCGTCGATCTCGACAAGCTCACCCTCGAGGAGATGCGGGCGATCGAGCCCAGGATCGACCGAAGCGTGTTCGGCGTCCTGACCGTCGAGGCCTCGGTCAATGCCCGCAAGAGCCTGGGCGGCACGGCGCCCGCCAATGTCGCGCGCGCCGTGCAGGACGCGCGCCGCCGCTTCCTGGGACAAAAGCGTCCCTTTCAGGGACGCAGCCGATGAGCTTCTTCACCTACAGGAACGGCGCGATGCATGCCGAAGGCGTGGCGCTGGCCGCCATCGCCGCCCAGGTCGGGACGCCCTTCTACTGCTATTCGGCCGGCGCGCTGCGCGCGGCATGGCAGGAGTTCGCCGACGGCATCAGGGGCATGAATGCCAGCGTTTGCTACGCGATGAAGGCCAACTCGAACCTGGCGGTGATCCGGCTGTTCGGCGAGCTGGGGGCAGGCGCCGACATCGTCTCGGTGGGCGAGATGCAGCGCGCCCTTGCGGCCGGCATCCCGGCCGGGCGCATCATCTATTCCGGCGTCGGCAAGAAGGCTTCCGAGCTGATGGCAGCGCTGCAGGCCGGGGTGGGTCAGATCAACGTCGAGAGCTCGTCCGAGCTCGAGACCCTGAACGCGGTGGCGGGGCAGCTCGGCGTCGCCGCCGACATCACCATCCGGGTCAACCCCGATGTCGATGCCGGCACCCACGCCAAGATCACCACGGGGCGCAAGGAGAACAAGTTCGGCATCGATATCGACCTCGCCCGCGATGCCTACGCCCTGGCCGGCCGCCTGCCCAACCTGCGGGTGGTCGGGGTCGCCATGCATATCGGCTCCCAGCTGACCTCGCTCGACCCCTACCGCAGCGCCATCGTGCGGGTGCGCGAGCTGATCGGCCAGCTCAGGGCCGACGGCCATGCCATCGACCGGTTCGACATCGGCGGCGGCCTGGGCATCGTCTATGCCGACGAGAGGCCGCCCTCGATCCCCGACTTTCTTGCAATGGTGGCCCGCGAAACCGATGGGCTGGGCTGCGAGCTGACGTTCGAGCCGGGCCGACGGCTGGTCGGAGAGGCTGGCGTGCTGGTCGGCGAGGTCATCCTGGTCAAGCCCGGCGCGGCCAAGACCTTCGTCATCGTCGATGCGGCGATGAACGATCTCATCCGGCCGACGTTATACGAGGCGTGGCACGACATCGTGCCGGTCCGGGAGCGCCGCGATGCCGCCACGATCCGTTGTGACATTGTCGGGCCGATCTGCGAATCGGGCGACTACCTCGCGCAAAACCGTGATCTGCCCCCACTGGCTGCGGGAGACCTCGTCATGATACGCTCGGCCGGCGCCTATGGCGCGGTGATGGCTTCGGCCTACAACACCCGCCCGCTGGCGCCGGAGGTCATGGTCGATGGCACGCGATTTGCGGTGATCCGGCCGAGACCGTCGATCGAGGAGATGCTCTCCGCCGAGCGGTTCCCGCCCTGGATGGAGCCGACGAAGCCTTAGCACCCTGCCCCCCGGGTGCTGCGTCAGTAACAAGAGAGGACGGCGATGGACGCCAGCCAGACCACCCAGATCGCAGCGCCCGGCGTGGCCCGCAAGATCGGCGTGGCCCGCATGGCCTTGGCCTGGGAGAGCCTGTGGCCGCGGCTCGTGCCGCTGCTGGCCTACGTCGCCCTGTTCGTGGCGGCCGCCCATCTCGACCTTTTCGCCGGCCTCGATCCCTGGGTCCATACCGGCCTGCTGGCCGTGCTGGCGATCGCCTTCGGGATGCTCGCCTGGTGGGAGCTGCGCCGATTCAGCTGGCCCGGCCGCGAGGAGGCGGTACGCCGCCTCGAGCGCGACAGCGGCGTGCCGCACCGTCCCCTGGTCGCGGTCCAGGATCGCCTGGCGACCGGCGCCGGCGATACGATGGCGACTGCCCTGTGGGAAGCCCATCGCCGCCGCGAGGCCGAGCGGCTGGCGGCGCTCGGCAACAAGCCGGCCCATCCCGGGCTCGCCATCCTCGACAAGTGGGCGCTGCGCTTCGTGCCGCTCCTGGTGCTGATCGTCGCCGTCGCCAGCGCGGGCGGCTGGCGAGTCGATCGCATGGCTGCCGCCGTGACGCCGGCCTTCCCGCCGCCGCCGCCGGTGGTCGCCAACCTGTGGATCGCGCCGCCGGCCTATACCGGCAAGCCGCCGATCTATCTGGACATGGCCGATCGCGACAAGCTGTTGCGCGTGCCGGTGGGCAGCAAGCTCGCCGGCTTCGTCGACGACGTGCGCGGCCGCAAGCCACCCCAGCTGGTGATCGAAGGCGGCGGTGGGCCGGCCGAGTTCAACACGGTCGGCAAGGGCAAGTACCAGATCGAGCAGGTCATCACCGAGGGCACGCAGATCGTCCTGCAGGCGCGCGGCGACGAGCAGGCGCGCTGGAAGCTGCATGTCATTCCCGACCTGCCGCCGACCATCGAGTTCGCCAAGCCGATCGGTGTCGACAAATGGTCGACCAAGATCGAGTACATCGCCGGCGACGATTTCGGTGTCACCGGCGTGCAGCTGCAGGTCCGCCTGCACGGCAGTGTGCTGGGTGACGAGGCGCTCGCCGCCGACGAGGAGCCCGAAGTCATCCGTCTCGACCTGCCGGTGGCCGGAAACACCAGGAAGGTGGGCGACTCCTTCGTGCGCGACCTGACCAGCCATCCGTGGGCCGGCCTCAAGGTCACGGTGATGCTGTTCGCGACCGACGCGCTCGGCCAGAAGGGCCGCAGCTCGGTCGAGACCTTCCTGCTGCCCGAGCGGGTGTTCAACGACCCGACGGCGCGCGCCCTGATCGTGCTGCGCAAGGCGCTGACACGCGATCCCAAGGGTTATCGCCCCGACGTCGTCGACGGCATGCGCATGGTCCACGCCAAGCCGGAGAGCTATCGCAACGATCCGGTGGTGCAGCTCGGGCTCAAGCTCGGCGCGACGAAGCTCACCGAGGCGGGCGACAAGCCGACCATCACCGAGACCCAGAAGCTCCTGTGGGATCTCGCCATGCGCCTCGAAGGCGGCGCCATGTCCGACGCCGAGCGGGCGCTCGAGCAGGCCCGCCAGGAGCTGCGCGACGCCGTGCAGCGCAATGCCGGCGACGAGGAGATCGAGCGCCTGATCCAGCAGCTCTACGACGCCATGGCGAAATGGCAGAAGGAGCTGGCCGAGAAGATGAAGGATCCGGAAGAGCGCCGCCGCATGCAGGAGCAGGCGGAGAAGATGGATCCCAACAACGCCATCACCGGCGACGACCTGCAGAAGATGCTCGACAAGATTCGCGAGATGGCGAAGAACGGCCAGCGCGAGGAAGCCAAGCGGCTGCTCGAGGAGCTGCGCAAGATGATGGAGAACGCCACGCCGATGATGGCCCAGCCCGGCCAGCAGCGGCAGCAGGGCCAGCAGGGCCAGGGCAACCAGATGGGCCGAGAGATGATGAATCAGCTCGACCGCCTGTCGCGCCGGCAGAACCAGCTGCTGGGCGAATCCGAGCGCGAGGGCCGCCAGCAGCAGGGCCGCCAGGGTCAGCAGGGCCAGCGCGGCCAGCAGGGGCAGCAAGGCCAACAGGGGCAGCAAGGCCAGCAGGGCCAACAGGGACAGCAGGGCCAGCGTGGCCAGGGCAACCAGCCGGGCGATGGGCAGTGGGGCGAGGGGCAGCGCGGCCAGCAGGAGAGCCTGCGCCGCCAGCTCGGCGACTTCATGAACCGGCTCGACGAGAACGGCATGCCGATGCCCGATTCGCTGGGTCGCGCCGAGCGCAGCATGCGGGAGGCCGAGGATGCGCTGCGCCGCGGCGATCCGCGCGAGGCCTCGCGCGCCCAGCGCCGCGCCCTCGACAACCTGCAGCAGGGCATGGGCGACATGGCCGATGCGATGCGCCAGCGCGGGCCGGGCAACGGCCAGGACCTGGCCGAGATCGAGGAGCGCGAGCGGCGCGGCGAGGACCGCGACCCGCTCGGCCGCTCCGACGGCAACTACGGCGACGCGGTCGACACAGGCGTCGACAAGGTGCCGCTCGAGCTCGAGCGCCAGCGCAGCCGCGATATCCTCGACGAGCTGCGCCGCCGCGCCGGCGAGCAGCGCCCCAAGGAAGAGCTCGACTACATCGACCGCCTGCTGAAGACGTACTGATTGCGCGGCCACACCAGCTCCGCTGGTGTGGCGCGGACACTGCATTCTTCATCGCCCTCCCCCGTCAGCGGGCAGGGCATTCGCATATGGGCGTGCTTTTCATTCTCCTCTCCAGCGAAGCGGGGGAGGTGTCGCGTCTTTACGCGACGGAGGGGTCATGAGCCATGGGAGAGAGTTGAGCTTGGGGCTCATGACCCTCCGTCCGCGTCGGCATTTTGACCGCGGAGCGGTCAAAAGCCTTTTGACCCTTCGACTTCGCTCAGGGCAGGCGCGGACACCTCCCCACGCTCGGCGTGGGGAGAAGATTCTATCCCGTCTGCTCGACGACGCCGATGTAGGGCAGGCCGCGGAAGCGGTGGGCCCAGTCGAGGCCGTAGCCGACCAGGAACTCGTCGCCCGCCTCGAAGCCGACGAAATCGGCCTGGAGGCCGGTGCGCCGCTTGCCGGGCTTGTCGAGCAGCGTGCAGACCGAGACGTGGCGCGCGCCGCGCTCGAGCAGCAGGGCCTTGGCGAACGAGAGCGTGAAGCCCGATTCGAGGATGTCGTCGACCAGCAGCACCTCGCGATTGCGCACGTCGTCGACGATGTCGCGCACCACCCTGACGCTGCCGGTCGTCTGGGTGCCGGTGCCGTAGCTCGACAGGGTGAGGAAATCCATCGACCAGTCGGCGCCGGCCCGGCTCAGCGCGCGGATCAGGTCGGCGGCGAACACGAAGCTGCCCTTCAGCACCGACACCACCAGCGTGTCCGCCGGCAGCTTGATGGCGAGCTCGGCCGCCATGACGTCGATGCGTGCCGCGATCTCCGACGCGGAGAAGCGGATCGAGACGGTGGGCCGGCCGGCCGGCGCGGGCGTGGTCATGGCTGACCTGCTACTCGATGGCCGGCCCGCTGTCGACCCGCGCCTCCCTCGGAAGGCGGGCCCGCGCCTTCGGCATGCCGGTTTCTGCGGCTTCCGCCGTTGCCCAACCCGGGGGCACCGAAGGGTCGAGCGAGAGGCCGGTGGCCCGCCAGGGCATCGGCGACTTGGCGCCAGTGTCGCCGCGGAACACCAGAACGGCGCCCAGAATCGCCGCCACCAGGACGGCGGCGGCGATCCAATAGGGCCAGCGCGGCCGGCGCGCTTGCGGCCGGGCAAGCGCGGGCAGGCCGGAGCGATAGGCTGGCGCCGGTTGGCCTGTACCCTGCGATCGCTCCACGCCGTCCTGCGGGTCGGGCTCGGGCTGCTCGATCCGCTCGCGCAGGACCGCAGCCGAGGCCGGGCCGGCCCGCTCGAACCAGCGGTGATTGCATCGCGCACATTGAACCGTGCGTCCCGTAGGGCCGATTGCCAACGGATCGACGATGTATCGCGCCCCGCAGTTGGAACAGGTTACGTGCATAGTGAGCGGGGAATTCCGCGCTAGATGTGCTTGCGGCCGGACATTAAGCTTCCAAATCTTGCGTTACAAGCATGACCGGTTCTGTTCTCTGGCTGCGCTCCCTGGCATTCAACGTGGGTTGGTTCACCGGCACGGCCGCCATCGCGGTGGCCGGCATGCCGATCCTGCTGCTGCCGCGCCGGGCGGTTGTCGCCTGGGCCCAGGCGTGGATAAGGTTCTGCCTGTGGTGGCTGCGCCTCACCGTCGGCCTCGACCACCGGCTGCGCGGGCTGGAGAACCTGCCGGCCGGCCCGGTGATCCTCGCCTCCAAGCATCAGTCGACGTGGGAGACCCTCGCCTACACCCTGCTGTTCCCCCACGCCGCGACGGTGATGAAGCGTGAGCTGGTCTACATCCCGATCGTCGGCTGGGCGATGGCGCGGGCCGGCAACATCGCCGTCGAGCGCGGCGATGGCGCCAGGGCGCTGCGCGGCCTGGTGCGCGACGCCAGGGCGGCGATCGCCGAGGGCCGCCCGATCCTGATCTTCCCCGAAGGCACGCGTGTCGCCGTCGGAGCCGAGCGCCCGTACCAGGTCGGGACCGCCGCCCTGTATCGCCAGCTCGGCGTCCCCGTCGTCCCGGTGGCGCTCAACTCAGGCCTGTTCTGGGGCCGGCGCCGATTCGTCAAGCGACCCGGCCGCATCACCGTCGAGGTGCTGCCGGCGATCCCGCCGGGTCTCGACCGCGAGACCTTCATGGCGACCCTGCGCGAGCGCATCGAGGGCGCCACCGCGCGCCTGGTCGCCGAGGCCGCCGATCCGGAACGAACACGGAACAATCCTGTTGATGTCGACGGGGGCGGCGCCTAGGATTCGGCATGGAACTGGCCCCTGTCTCCCAGCGCATCTGGGACATGAAGTACCGCTTCCGCGACCCTGCGGGCGCCGACGACGGCGACCTCGAGGGCACCTGGCGGCGGGTCGCCAAGGCCCTCGCGGCAGTCGAGCGTGACCCCGATCCGTGGGCCGAGCGTTTCCACGCGGCGCTTTCCGGTTTCAAGTTCCTGCCGGCCGGCCGGGTGATCGCGGGTGCCGGCACCGGGCGCAGCGTCACGCTTTTCAATTGCTTCGTGATGGGCACGATCGCCGACGACATGTCGGGCATCTTCGAGAACCTGCGCGAAGCGGCCCTGACCATGCAGCAGGGCGGCGGCATCGGCCACGATTTCTCGACCCTGCGCCCGCACGGCGCGCCCGTGAAGGGCGTCGGCGCCGACGCCTCCGGCCCGCTCTCCTTCATGGATGTGTGGGACGCGATGTGCCGCACCATCATGAGCGCGGGCTCGCGGCGCGGCGCCATGATGGCGACCCTGCGCTGCGACCATCCCGACATCGAGGCCTTCGTGGACGCCAAGCGCGATCCCGCCCGGCTGCGCATGTTCAACGTCTCGGTGCTGGTCACCGACGCCTTCATGAGGGCTGTGAAAGAGGACGCCGACTGGGAACTCGTGTTCGGCGGCCGGGTGTTCCGCACCATCGAGGCGCGCGGCCTGTGGGAGCGCATCATGCGCGCCACCTACGAGTACGCCGAGCCGGGCGTGATCTTCATCGACCGCATCAACCGCCGCAACAACCTGCACTATTGCGAGACCATCCAGGCGACCAATCCTTGCGGCGAGCAGCCCCTGCCGCCCTATGGCGCCTGCCTGCTGGGATCGATCAATCTGGCGGCGCTGGTCGCCGAGCCGTTCACGCCGGGCGCCCATCTCGACCTCGATGCGCTGGAGCGGCTGGTGCCGCTTGCCGTGCGCATGCTCGACAACGTGGTCGACGTGTCGCGCTTCCCGCTGCCGCAGCAGGAGCGCGAGGCCAAGGCCAAGCGCCGCATCGGGCTCGGCGTCACCGGCCTCGCCGACGCCCTGATCTTCTGCGGCGTGCGCTACGGCTCGCCCGAGGCGGTCGGGCTGACGCGCGCGTGGCTGGGCGCGGTGCAGCGCCTGTCGTATCTCGCCTCGGCCGATATCGCCGCCGAGAAGGGCAGCTTCCCGCTCTACGACCGTGCCCGCTTCCTGGCCGGCGAGACGGTCCGCGGCCTGCCCGAGGAGGTGCGCGCCGCGATCGGCCGCTACGGCATCCGCAATGCGCTGCTGAACTCGATCGCGCCGACCGGCACGATCTCGCTGCTCGCCGACAATGTCTCGTCCGGCATCGAGCCGGTCTTCGCCTTCAGCCATGTCCGTCACGTCCTCCAGCCCGACGGCACCAGGCGCGAGGAGAACGTCGAGGACCACGCCTTGCGGGTCTGGCGCATGCTCCGGGGCAACGAGTCGCCGCCGTCCGACGCTTTCGTCGATGCCCAGACACTGGAGCCCGCCGCGCATCTCGCCATGCAGGCGGTCGCCCAGGAATTCGTCGACAGCTCGATCTCCAAGACCATCAACCTGCCGCGCGACATCTCCTTCGAGGCCTTCAAGGATGTCTACGAGCAGGCCTATGCGCTGGGCTGCAAGGGTTGCACGACCTACCGGCCGAACGATGTGACCGGCGCGGTGCTCGAGGTGAAGCCGGCGGACGCCAGGAACGCCCTGACACCCGCGCTGGCGCCTGGTCCGGGGCTCGCGCCGGCGGCGCGCGAGAGCGGCGTCGTCTACATCGCCCAGCCGCTCGACCGGCCGGACGACCTGCCGGGCCGGACTTACAAGATCAAATGGCCGGGCAGCGACCACGCCATCTACATCACCATCAACGACGTCGTGCAGGACGGCCGGCGCCGGCCGTTCGAGATCTTCATCAACTCCAAGAACATGGAGCATTACGCCTGGACGGTGGCGCTGACGCGCATGATCTCGGCGGTGTTCCGCCGCGGCGGCGATGTCTCTTTCGTGGTCGAGGAGCTGAAGGCGGTGTTCGACCCGCGCGGCGGCCAGTGGATGGAGGGCCGCTACGTGCCGTCTCTGCTGGCCGCGATCGGCGGCGTGATCGAGCGCCACCTGATCGAGATCGGCTTCCTCGCCGGCGACGGACCGCGTCTCGACGACGCAATCGAGACCAGGATGCGGCTGGCCGCCGGCCAGCGCGACCCCGCGGGCAGCGGCGCGGCGTCGGCGATGGGCCAATCGGCGATGGGCCAATGCCCCAACTGCGGTGCCGCCGCGCTCAGCCACCAGGAAGGCTGCGACGTCTGCCTCAACTGCGGCTACTCGCGCTGCGGCTGATCAATCGAGATCATTCTCCTAGTAAGAAACTGGCGGCCTGCCGCCAGTTTCTTGACACGGCGGGTCGGCCCTCGGGCCGGTGGGGAACTCCTATGAAAATGCGCTGGGAGCGCGCCACTGGTGGCGGAGTAAACTCCGCCAAAGTGGCGCTCATGGGATGTGTAATCACAAGAAGAGCGCCACTGGAGTGGCGCGCTCCCAGCCATGAGCTTCCCTCTCGCAGCGCCACCATTTTCTCAGCATCGTGGTGCGCGCCGACGTGCTGGGGGTCTCCCCAGCGAAGCTGAAGCGAAGCTGGGGAGGTGTCGCGTCATACGCGACGGAGGGGTCATGAGCCATGGGAGAGGGTTGGGCCTGAGGCTCATGACCCTCCGTCGCCGAAGACGGCGACACCTCCCAAGCTTCGCTGGGGAGACGTCCAGCACGCCGGCGCACCACGATGCTGAGAAGATCGGGGCGGTACCCGCCCCGATCTTCATAAGAGTTCCCCACCGGCCCGAGAGCCGACCCACCAAGCCAAGAAACTGGCGGCAAGCCGCCAGTTTCTTACTAGGAGGATATGAACGATGATCAGCCGAGCTCGAGCTGGATGCCCGCCGACTTGCTGACCGCGGCCCAGGTCGCGGCGAAGTCGCCGACGAACTTCGTGTACTCGGCCGGCGTCATCGGCTTGGCCTCGGGCAGCAGCACGACATCCTTGAAGCGCTCGACGACCTCGGGTGCCTTGTAGGCCCTCATCAGCTCGGCGTAGAGCCGGGCGACGATCTCCGGTGACATTCCCTTCGGGCCGGAGACGCCGACCCAGGTCGAGGTCGTCAGCCTAGGGAAGCCCTGCTCGGCGAAGGTCGGTGCATTGGGGTACATGTCGATCCGCTTCTCCGAGCTGATGGCGAGCAGGCGCACCTTGCCGGCGTTGATGTGCGGCACGTTGGTCGTGATCGGGTCGAACATCGAGGGGATGACGCCGGCCAGCATGTCCTGCAGCGACGGTGCCGAGCCGCGGTAGGGCACGTGCTTCAGCTTGACGCCGGCGAGGCTCGACAGCAGCTCGCCCATCAGGTGGGTGTTGGAGCCGATGCCCGAGCTGCCGAACGCGATCTGGTCGGGCTTGGCCTTGGCGTCGGCGATGTAGTCGGCCAGCGTCTTGTAGGGCGAACCGGCCGGCACGATCAGGACGTTGGGGGTATGGCCGATCAGCGCCACGTGGCTGAAGTCGCTGACCACGTTGTAGGGCAGCTTGGGATAGATTCCCGGCGCGATGCCGAGCGGCGAGGCGTGCGAGATCACCAGGGTGAAGCCGTCGGGTGCCGCCTTGGCGGCGAGGTCCGAGCCGATCGTGCCGCCGGCGCCCGGCTTGTTCTCGACCATCACCTGGGTGCCGAGCGCGGCCGAGAGCTTGGGGGCGAGGATGCGCGAGATCGTGTCCGCCGTGCCGCCGGGCGGGAAGGTGGCGATCAGCTTGATCGGCGCCTTGGTCGGCCAGTCCTGGCTCGCCCGGACGGCAGGGATGCCGAGGGACGATCCCATCGTGACGGCCGAGGCGGCGAGCAGGGTACGGCGGCTAAGCTTCATGAGGCACTCCTGTTGGGCACACACCTTCAGGGCGTGTCGCGATCGGGAACGTTGCAATGCATATGCCAGGGCGACCGGCCACGATGGCGAAAGGGCCTTGATTTGCCCGGGGAGTGGTCGCAAATCGACATAGCAGAGGAGGCGTGGCATGGCCCGGCGGGCAAACCTGATGGCATTGGCAATGGTCGGCGGCCTGGCGGCGCTCGCGCCGATGCCCCTGCCGGCACAGCCGCTGCCGGCGGACCGCAGCGAGCTCAGCTTCTCCTACGCCCCCCTGGTGAAGCGCGTGTCGCCGGCCGTGGTCAACATCTACACCACGACGACGGCGCGCGTGCAGCGGCGCCTGCCGTTTCCGTTTCCGGGAGTCCCAAATGCCGGGGAGCGGGTGCAGAACGCGCTGGGCTCGGGCGTGCTCGTCCGTCCCGACGGCCTCATCGTGACCAACGCCCACGTCGTCAAGGGCGCCGACGAGATCCGCGTCGTGCTGGCCGACCGGCGCGAGTTCGAGGCCAAGCTGGTCAGCCAGGAGGAGCGCTTCGACCTCGCCCTGCTGCGCATCGAGACCAATGGCGACAAGTTCCCCTTTCTCGAGATGCGCGATTCGGACTCGGTGGAGGTGGGCGACATCGTGCTCGCCATCGGCAATCCGTTCGGGCTCACCCAGACGGTGACCAGCGGCATCATCTCGGCGCTGGCGCGCAGCGCCGGCGGCGTCAACGATTCGAGCTTCTTCATCCAGACCGATGCCGCCATCAACCCGGGCAACTCCGGCGGCGCCCTGGTGAGCCTCGACGGCCGGCTGATCGGCATCAACACGGCGATCTACTCGCAGACCGGCGGCTCGGTCGGCATCGGCTTCGCCACGCCATCGAACATCGTCAGCCGCGTGGTCGCGATCGGCGTGAGCGGCGGGCGCATCGTGCGGCCATGGCTCGGCATCAACATGCAGCGCGTGACCCCCGATCTCGCCTCCGGCCTCAACCTGCCGCGGCCGGTCGGCCTGGTGGTCAAGGAGGTCTTTCCGGGCGGCCCCGGCGCGCGCGCCGGCCTCAAGCGCAACGACGTCATCGTCGGGCTGAAGGACCAGCCGATCGACGACGAAGCGAGCATGCGCTTTCGCCTCGCCACCTTGCAGGTCGACACCGTGGTGCCGATCCGGGTCATCCGCGCCGGCAAGGAGCTCGTGTTCGACATGAAGCTCGCGCCGCCGCCCGAGGATCCGCCGCGCGACAAGTCCCTGCTGGAGGGGCGCCAGCCGCTGAGCGGCGCCTCGGTGTCCAACATGTCGCCGGCCGTCGCCGACGAGCTCGGCCTGGTCGAATGGCGGCCCGGCGTGATCGTCGTCGAGATCACGCCGGGTTCCTATGCCGGACGCTTCATCCGGCCAGGCGACATGATCCTGGGCATCAATGGCCAGGACGTGAAGAACGTCGCCGAGCTCAAGAAGCGCATCACCGGCGGCGTGGCCAGCGTCACCATCGGCCGCGAAGGCATGGTGTCGACCGTCCAGTTCCGCTGAACCGAACGCGGGAACGGCGATGCCGGCCGAGCTGTTCGCCTCGCTCGCCCCGACGCCGCTCGCCGAACGGCTGCGCCCCAGGACGCTGGGCGAGATACTCGGCCAGGATCACCTGCTCGGGCCGGAGGGCCCGCTCGGCCGCATGCTGGCCAACCGCAAGCTCGGCTCGCTGATCCTGTGGGGGCCGCCGGGCTGCGGCAAGACGACGATCGCCCGACTGCTGGCCGAGGATACAGACCTGCATTTCGAGCCGCTGTCGGCGGTGTTCTCCGGCGTCGCCGACCTGCGCCGCATCTTCGAGGCGGCGCGCCAGCGGCGCCGGGACGGCAAGGGGACCCTGCTGTTCGTCGACGAGATCCATCGCTTCAACCGCGCCCAACAGGACGGGTTTCTGCCCTACGTCGAGGACGGTACCGTCACGCTGATCGGCGCGACGACGGAGAATCCGTCCTTCGAGCTCAACGGCGCGCTGCTGTCGCGCTGCCAGGTGCTGGTGCTGCGGCGCCTCGACGATGCGGCGCTGGGCGCCCTGATTGGACGCGTCGAGCAGGCGCTCGGCCGCTCGCTGCCGATCGACGGCGAAGGCCGGCTGGCCCTGTTCGCGATGGCCGACGGCGACGGCCGCTACCTGATCGGGCTCGCCGAGCAGCTGGCGCAGATCGAGGACAAGGCGCCGGTGCCGCCGGCTCGTCTGGCGACCCTCTTGCAGAAGCGCGCGCCGCTCTACGACAAGGCGCAGGAGGGGCACTACAACCTGATCAGCGCGCTGCACAAGTCGCTGCGCGGGTCGGATGTCGATGCCGCGCTCTACTGGTTCGCCCGCATGCTCGACGGCGGTGAGGACCCGAAATACATCGCCCGCCGCCTGGTGCGCTTCGCCGTCGAGGATGTCGGCATGGCCGACCCGCAGGCGCTGACCCAGACGCTGGCCGCCTGGGACACCTACGATCGCCTGGGCTCGCCCGAGGGCGAGCTCGCCATCGCCCAGGCGGTGATCTATCTCGGCACCGCACCGAAATCGAACGCGGGCTACGGCGCCTTCGGGGCCGCCAGGCGCGCCGCCAAGGAGCACGGCTCGCTGATGCCGCCGATGCACATCCTCAACGCGCCGACCCGGCTCATGAAGGAGATCGGCTACGGCAAGGGCTACGAGTACGACCACGACACCGAGGACGGCTTCTCCGGGCAGAACTATTTCCCCGACCGCATGCCGCGCCAGGAATTCTACCGGCCCGTCGAGCGCGGCTTTGAGCGTGAGATCGTGAAGCGCCTGGAATACTGGAAGAAGCTGCGGGCCAAGAAGCGGTAGGCGCGCGCCCGGGTGTCCGCAGGCTTTCTTGTCGTCCTGAGCAAGGCGTGGGTTACCGCGCCGTTCGCGAAGGACCTCATCGCCGCCTGCCACAGTGTGCTCGGGAGCTTCAGGCGATGAGATCCTTCGCTGCGCTCAGGATGACAAGAGAGAATTGCTTAGGTCGAGGCGCCAAAGAACACCTCACCCTGAGGAGCGGCCGCAGGCCGCGTCTCGAAGGGTCGGCAACAGACGTGCTTTGGCCGACCCTTCGAG
>JALHMO010000054.1 GCA_022844015.1 Reyranella sp.
ATCAGTCGAGTGTCGACAACATCGTCGGCAAGATGACCATGGCGACGCTCGATCGAGAGGTGGCTCTTGCCGAGAAGGTCACGACAAATCCCGTCATCGTAGCGCTCGACCCGCTGCCGCGCCCGATAAGACCCAACCTCTTCGTCGCGGCACGGGGGAGGGGCCTCACAAACCTCGCTTTTGCGCCGGCGGCATCGGGCTTCGCCGCCTTCAGTCTGTTCGACGACGGGCCGAGTTTTCTGACGAGGCAGATCGAGATCGACGAGGGCGACACCGCGACTTTCCAGATCATCGGAGGCAAGGGCGAGCGGGTGTTTGTCGAGAATGTCCGCGTCGGACTTTTCGTCGATCCCGTCGATCCGCTTCGCCTGCGGGCGGTTCTCGACGTCACCCTCGATTCCCAGACGTTCCGCGTCAAAGGAGTGGGAACAGGGGCGACGCGAATCGTCGTGACCAAGCGCGGAGGCATCTTCACCAGTCCCAGCACCGTGTCGATCGGGCTCGTGGTCAATGAGTTGACGGTCGAGAAGCTTTGGCGCCCCAAGCTGGACGCAATTCGCATCCCGCCGCGCAGGCGAACGACAATCATGCGGGACAATGTGCTGAGCGTTGAAATCGGGGCGGAGAAGTTTTCCTTCGATGGTTCGGTCGATCCGAAGCCGCAGATCCAGCCGGGCGATTTCGAGATCGGCTTCGTGCAGACCCTCACGGCGTCGATGATGGAAGCGGTTTACACCGACGACAGCGGCGGTCAGCGGCGGATCCTCGAATCGACTGTTCAGAGGTTGCCGGTGCGCGACAGCCAGGGCGCGACTCCGTGGACCGGGCCCGAGGCGGTGAAGGAACTCTCGAGCACGAAGACAGTGCATTTCGAGGATCGACCCAACAATATCATGCCGTGGCAGAGCCTGGACAAGCGCGTCACATTGAGAAGCTCGACCGGCTCCGACAAGTTCATCACGTTCTTCATCGCCCGGCACAAGCGGACGGGCCAGGTGACGGTGCTGGCCAGGGCGAAGTGGCAGACGTCCTGGGAATACAGCTTCGACTTCTCGAAGGAACAGGCAACGCCGGTCGGCAATGACGGGGCGATGGGCGACGTGAATACCGGCCCCGGACCGGAACAACCCATCCTCGGCGGCGACACGGCGAACGACACGCTGAAAGTCGGGTTCCGCCCGTAGACTGCTCCAGGCCTACGGATCGCCCTCGACCACGCTGGGAGCGCGCCACTCCGATGGCGCTCATGGGGTCCATGGTCGAGAGGATGAGCGCCATCGGAGCGGCGCGCGCCCGGCCATGGACCCCTCCGCCATTTTCACAGCATTCGGGTGCGCGCTGCGCGTGCGGGGTGTCTCCCCGGCAGTGGCTGCACGAACGAGCCATTTCGGTTTGCGCCGGTTCCGCATTCCAACCATTCCGCTATCTCCTCCCTAGCGAAGCTGGGGAGGTGTCCGCGCCTGCCCTGAGCGAAGTCGAAGGGTCTTCGCGGACGGAGGGGTCATGGGCAGCGGGACTGGGGCCCATGACCCCTCCGCCCCCGATTACGGGGGCACCTCCCATAGGCGTTAAACTAAGCAGAATCCTCATCCTGAGGAGGCCGCGCAGCGGCCGTCTCGAAGGATAGGCCACACAGTAGCTCGATGAAAAAGCGGTATCGCAGCGCTCTCTCCTTTGCCCACCCTTCGAGACGCGGCCCTGTGGGCCGCTCCTCAGGGTGAGGATTCTTCTTAGTTTAACGCCTATGGGGGCACCTCCCCAGCTTCGCTAGGGAGGAGAAAGATGGCTTGGGGTGGACGGGGTGGAGAGCTCGGGAGTGCAATTGATTGCACGCGATCATGGCCGGGAAAGCGAGCCGGTTCGGTCTCCCTCCCTGCCCGATCGTGCGGCATGGCGCTGGCACATTGCGGCGATGCTCCGTGAAGCGAGGAACACGACAGTGATCGTCGCGAACGCAAACCTGCGTGCCGGTGACGCAGCGCCTTTCCGTTGTGCCACTGCCAAGTCCTTGATTTCAAACGCCGATGACGCAAAGACGCAAATGACGCAAGATTCCGGGCCGCTTCTTCGCGGCCGCTCCGGGAAGCGGGGGCGACATTCGGCGGAGCAGGCATTGGATGACCCCCGACCGCACCAAGCGCTGCCGACCGGTCGCCTGCGGTCGGCCCAACTCCCGATTGTGCACGCGCTGCGCCGCCTACAGATCGCCCTCGACCATCTCGCGGGCGCGGTTGTCGATCAGGACGTCGCGGGTCGACCGGCCGACCTGGGCGCCGATCAGGATGGTGAGCGACGTCCAGTACATCCACACCATGATGGCGGCGATGCCGGCGGCGGCGCCGAACGCCGAGGTGAGCTGGGTGACCTCGAAGTAGTAGACCAGGGCGCGGTTGCCGGCGGCGAACAGCAGGGCGTTCACGGCGCCGCCGATCAGGGCGTAGCGCCACGGCACCTCGACGGTCGGCAGCCACTTGTAGACCAGCGTGAAGAAGGCCGACAGCAGGCCGTAATGCACGAACACCGACGTCGCCGGGCCGATCCACACGCCGAGCACGGGAAAGGCAGCGAGCGCGCCGGCATAGGCGGAGATCAGCACGCTCGCCAGGATGACGGCGATCAGCAGCACGCCCAGCACGATCATCAGGGCGATCGCCAGCAGGCGCGACTTGAGGCTGGCGAGCACCGGATGCAGGTGGCGCGTCTTGCGATCGCGCCAGATCGCGTCGATGCCGTCGTCGAGCTCGACGAACACGCGGGTGCCGGTGTAGATCAGCACGCTGGCGCCGATAACGGCGGCGATACCGCCGCCCTCGAACAGGCTTTCCGACGCGAAGCGGCGGATCATGGCGAGCTGGTCGGGCGCCACGATCGTGCCCAGCGCCTCGAACACCGCCTCCTGCGCCATCAGGCGGCCGACGAACGGCTCGGCGATGGCGATGGCGAAGATCATGATCGGGCCGATGGCGAACATCGTGTAGAACGCCATCGCTGCCGCCGACGTCGCCAGACGGTTGTCGAAATAGCCGTATCCGGCCGAGAGGGCGATGCGCCACAGCTTGCCGATCATCGTCGACGGGAATGGCATGGGTCAGCGCAGATGGGCGATGGCGTTGGCGTAGTAGGCGAGCACCGGACGGTCGGCCGCGACCGCTTCGTAGAGCCCGTCGCTTTCCGACACGAGGTGGCGCAGCGCCAGCATGCGCAGGCCGACATGGAAGGCGTAGTCGCGGTCGCCGCGCGGCACGTAGATCTTGGCGCCGCGCTCCTCGAAGTGGCCCATCAACCGGGCGGCGCGGGCCTTGAGCTCGAGCTCGTCGATCGGCTGCTCGGCCTCGAGCAGCACGGTGGCGATCAGCGACACCGGCAGCACCGGCACCAGGCGGGCGATCTCGGCCATCACGTCGTGCGCCAGCCGGCCGATCACCTCGAAGCGCTGCTCCTTGCCGAGGCCGCGCAGGTCACCGCCGGTCGCCGCGGCGTTGTGGGCGAGCCAGTCGCGCGCCGAGACCAGGCCGCCGAAATTGACGCAGGCATAGCCGAAGCGGAACCAGCGGCCGCGCAGCATCAGGCCGAGCTGCCCGACCCAGAAGCCCGCGGTCGTGGCGAGCACGAACCAGGTGCTGCGCCGCCGCGCCTCGCGGTCGAGCGAGCGCAGCAGGGTGCGGTCCTCGAGCACGCGGTCGTAGTTCAGCGCCACCGGCACGAAAACGATGTCGTTGCCTCCCTTCGGGTCGAAGGACTTCAACATGTAATCGAACAGGCCGAGCTTGGGTTCCCGCAGCTTGCCGTCGCGCGTCAGCCCGCCCTCGGGATACATCGCTTGGGCAACGCCGGCCTCGGTCGCCATGTGGACGTAGCGCTCAAGCACGCGGCGGTAGATCGGGCTGTTGGAGTCGCGGCGCACGAAGTAGGCGCCCATGGCGCGGATCAGCTGCTGCAGCGGCCAGATGCGTGCCCATTCGCCGACCGCGTAGCTCAGCGCCGTGCGCTCGGCCGCCAGGAAGGCGACCAGCACGTAATCCATGTTGCTGCGATGGTTCATGACGAACACCACCGTGGTGCTCGGCGCCACGCCCTGCAGGATGCGCGGATCGGCGAAGCCCAGCCGGACGCGGTAGAGGAAACGGGCGACCGCGCGGGCGATCGAGTAGCCTACCCGGAAGTAGATGTAGGCATTGAAGGTCGGCACGATCTCGCGGGCGTAGCGCCGGACCTCGGCCATCGCCGCCTCGCGCGGCAGGTTGGCGGCGCGGGCGTGCTCGTTGGCGGCGGCGACGACCTGCGGGTCGTAGACCAGCCGGTCGATCAGCACCTGGCGGCGCGTCAGCTGGAATGGCTTGATCTCGACATCGAGCCGCTGGTTCACGCGCTCGATCAGCCGGTTGAGGCGGCGGCGCAGGAACCAGCGCCCGCTCGGGATCAGCAGCCGGTCGAGCAGCGCCCACAGGGCGACGGCGGCCAGCGCCGCCAGCAGCCAAAGCGGAACGGCGACCGGCTCGTCCATCGATCGGCGGCCTGGGCTCAGTACTGCCGCTCGCCCATGCTGGCGACGACGAGTAGGATGGAGGCGACCGTGAGAATGATCGTCGTGCCGACGGCACCCAGCATCCGGCCCATCGGGATGACGCCCAGCATGCCGCCGGCATGCAGCGCGCGGGAGACCAGCAGCACGGCCGACAGCACGGCCGGGATCCAGAAGCCGTAGAAGCCGCCGGCCAGGTAGATCACCAGCAGGCAGATCGGCGCGAACTCGACGAGATTGGCGTGGGCCCGGATCGCCGCCAGCATCTCCGGATCGCCGCCATCGCCGAGGAAGATCTTCTTGCGCCCGCGCAGCCGCCCGACATGCATCGTCAGGGCGACCACCAGCAACCCGATCAAGCCCGCACATACGAAAAACACCGGCATCCAGAGACCTCCCCCAGTCGATTGGGAGGCATTGTATGGCGATATTGGCGACGGACAAAAGCGAGGCTTCTCCCATCCTCCTCCCGAGCGAAGCCGATACGGAGTGGACACGACTCATGCTCCTCCCGCTGACGCGGGCGGAGAAGAGTTGAAGCCTCATGTTCCTCTCCGCCCGCGTCAGCGGCTGTCGAATTCACACGTCATGCTGTCCTCCCTGCGCGAAGCGCGGGGAGGTGCCCCCGCTTAGGCGCTGTTTACAGCGCCATTGGGCGGAGGGGTCAGGAGCCTCAGTCGAAAGCGTCCATCCATGGTCTTGCTGTTCAAGGCCTCGTGGATCGACGACTAGTGGCGCCAACATGACAGGTGTTTCTAGCAGCACGCGTGTTTCCCTCGACCCCTCCGCCTAATGGCGCTGTAAACAGCGCCATTAGGCGGGGGCACCTCCCCGCGCTTCGCGCAGGGAGGACAAAATGATGTGTGAATTCGACAGCCGCTACGCGGGCGGAGAGGACCCGATGGGCGGGCGTCTTGCCCGCTCGGATTTCATGAGCGGGCGAGACGGCGCGTGCTCCAATCATGACCCCGCCGTCCGCGATTGCGCGGACACCTCGGGCTTTGGAATGCCGCCGGCCCGGCCTCGCCCTCATTGCCCACGGGAGTCTTTCTTCGCCTGAGCCACCGCCGCCGCCTTGCGCAACCGGCCACGCTCACCGGGGCGGATCAGGCTGCGGGCGCGCTGGTTCTCCTTCGGTCGAAGGCCCTGATGGGCATGACGCGTGTTGAACGTCTCGACCTCGCGCTCGGCGCGCTGCTTCTCGGCGAGAGCTCTGTTGGCGCTGGCGACGAGCGCGATGCGCGCATTCATGCGTCGACGGCGCTCGATCTCGGCGTTGAACCGGCGCATCGCCACCGACAGGACGGACAATTTGAGCTTGGAGCCTTCGTCGTCACGCGCCGGCGCTGCGCCGCGGGCTTCCGCCTTGCCACGCAGCTCGCGCCGGCGACGCTCGGCCATCGCCCGCGCCCTGTCACGCCGTTCGCGCATCAGCTTCACGAGCCTCGAGAGCTCCGCATCGGACAGGGACTGGATGGCCGGGTGATGCGACTTGTCGACCACCTCCCGCTCGTCGAGGCTCAGTGCCCGCTCTTCCTGCTTTCGTGAGATCGTCATGGCGTTGTCCTCGGCTCGGGTGATGGAGGGATGGTCGGGAGGGGCGCGCGGGCTTCCCGCCCGCGGTCAGGCGATGGCGCTCCACACGGTCCAGCGGTCGCGCTCGACGATCGGGCCATCGGCCGGCAGCCGGGCCTCGATGAAGCCGATCAGCGTCTCGAGCTGGCGATCGTCGAGCTCGTGCAGGATCGACCGCCCGGTGCGGGCTGACAGGTCCTGGCGCAGGTGCTCGCGTGTGTCATGGGTCTTGCGCACCTCCCACAACGCGCGACCCTCGATGACGCGGAAGCCCGTCGCCGCGAGGGCGCCGCGCACCGCCGCGTCGCTCGGCCGCCGCGCGTTCTCGACATCGAGCAGGCGCGGAAAGCATTCGAAGAAGTAGCCGCGCAGATGGTCGGCGGCCCCCGGCAGCGCGACGTCCTCCGGCGTGCGGTCCTGGATGATCAGGACCCCGCCGGGAACCAGCACGCGCCGGGCCTCGGCGAAGCACGCATCGTAGCCCGGCAGATGGTGAATCAAGGCGCGCTCGAAGACGATGTCGGCGCTGTGGGACGGCAGGCCGGTGGCCGTGGCCTCGCCCTGGTGGAAGGAAAGATCCGACAGCCCGGTCGCCTGCTCGCGCGCCGCCTCGACCATCTGCTCGGAGAAGTCGACGCCGACCACGCTGATGGCGCCGAGCTCGTGCCAGCCGAGCGAATAGATCCCGCCGCCGCAGCCGACGTCGACCACCCGCTTGCCCACCGGATCGACGATGCCGCGCATGGCATCGCCCCAGCCCGGCGAGGCGTGCCGGCCGGCGTAGGCGGTGCGATTGGCCGCAGCATGGAAATCGATCGTCATGCTTCCTCTTACTCCTCCCCAGCTTCGCTGGGGAGGAGAACTAGAGCGTGATCTGCGGTGGTTGAGGCACCAAAGGAATCCTCACCCTGAGGAGCGGCCGCAGGGCGCGTCTCGAAGGGTTGGCCAAACCACTTCTGTTGCCGACCCTTCGAGACGCGCCCTGCGGCCGCTCCTCAGGGTGAGGGATTCCTTTGGTGCTTCAATCAAACGAGATCGCGCTCTACCCGATCGCCTGTTCCAGAGCCGCCACGAAGTGATCCAGCTCCTCCTCGGTGTTGTAGACGTGCACCGAGGCCCGCATGACGTTCACCAGGCCGCGCCCCTTGAGATCGAGGCGCGAGGAGAACTGGGTCGAGACGCTGACGTTGATCGCCTGGGCGCGCAGCCTGGCGCGCAGGTCGACATGATCGACGCCGGCGACGGCGAAGGTCACGATCGCGCCCTTGACCTCGCCCAGATCGGTGAGGGTGACGCCCTTCACCGTCGCCAGCCGGCCGCGCAGGTCGTCGGCCAGAGCGCGCAGCCGGGCCCAGATCGGCTCCATGCCCAGCTCGTTGGCCTGGTCGGCGGCGACCTTGAGGCCGATCACGCCGGCGAAGTAGCGCTCCCAGTTCTCGAAGCGGCGGGCATCGTCGCGCACCGTGTAGGCGTTGTCGTCGGTCCATTTGGCGGCGTGGTTGTCGAGGAAGATCGGCTCGATATGCGCGGTCGTGGCGCGCCTGGCATAGAGGAAGCCGGTGCCGCGCGGGCCGCGCAGGTACTTGCGGCCGGTCATCGACAGGAAGTCGCAGCCGATCCTGTCGACGTCGACCGGCAGCTGGCCGACCGACTGGCAGGCGTCGAGCAGGTAGAGCACGCCGGCCTGCTTCGTTATCCGGCCAATGGCCTCGGCCGGCTGGACCAGGCCGCCCTGGGTCGGCACGTGCGAGACCGACACCAGCCTGGTGCGCCTGTCGACCATCCGTTCGAGGGCGCCGAGGTCGATCTGGCCGTAATTGTCGTCCGGCACCACGACGATCTCGGCGCCGGTCTTCTTCGCCACCTGAAGGTAGGAAATATAGTTCGAGGAATATTCGCTGACGCAGGTCAGGATGCGGTCGCCCGGCTCGAAGTCGAGCGAGTAGAAGGCGAGGTCCCAGGCGCGGGTGGCGTTCTCGACGAAGGCGATCTCGTCGGGCGCGGCGCCGATCAGCCGGGCGATCGAGGGATAGAATCCCTCCAGATCGTCATGGGCCTTGGCCGCCGCCTCGTAGCCGCCGATCTCCGCCTCGCACCGGAGGTGATCGAGCGTGGCATCGAGCGTGCGCTTGCTGGGCAAGGCCGATCCGGCGGCATTGAGATGCAGCACATGGGCGCAGCCGGGTGTTTCGGCGCGCAGTCGGGCGAGATCGAGGCTCACGTCAGTTGGTCCCTTGCTGTATGATACGGTGCATGTCGCTGTCCGGCGCGGTGCTTCGTTTCGTCCTGCCTAGAGCGGCGCCCGAGCCCGAGCAACTGAGCATTGCTCATGCCGGCGATATCCTGCCCGTCACCTTCGTGCGCAGCCGCCGTGCCCGCCGTGCGTCCCTGCGGGTCGACGCCGCCCGCCGCCGCATCGTGCTGACCGCGCCGCTGCGCATGGCGCGCGGCACGGCGGTCGACTTCGCGCACGCCCAGGCCGGCTGGATCGCGGCACGGCTGAAGCGGCTCCCGGTGGCGCGGCCGTTCGTCGATGGCGCCGAGCTGCCGCTGTTCGGCGCGCCGCATCGCATCCGTCATCGCGGCGACGTGCGCGGCACGGTGTGGCGCGACGGCACCGAGATCCATGTCGCCGGCAGGCCTGAGCACCTGCCGCGCCGCCTCCGCGACTGGCTGACCGCCGAGCTGCGCGGCCGCCTGGTGCCGCTGGTGCACGAGAAGGCGGCGCGGGTCGATCGGCCGGTCAAGCGCATCACGTTGCGCGACAGCCGGTCGCGCTGGGGAAGCTGCGGACCCGACGCCGCCTTGTCGTTCTCGTGGCGCCTGGTCTTCGCGCCGCCCGACGTGCTCGACTACCTCGCTGCGCACGAGGTCGCGCACCTCGTCCATCTCAACCACAGCCCGCGCTTCTGGGCGGTGGCGCGCAGTCTGTGCGACGGCCCGATCGAGGTCCCCCAGGGCTGGCTCAAGCGCAACGGCGAGACCCTGCTGCAGTACGGCGCGTGACTCGTGATCCTAGTAAGAAACTGGCGGCTCGCCGCCAGTTTTTTGACACGGCGGGTCGGCCCTCGGGCCGGTGGGGAATTCCTATGAAAATGCGCTGGGAGCGCGCCACTGGTGGCGGAGTAAACTCCGCCAAAGTGGCGCTCATGGGATGTGTAGTCACAAGAAGAGCGCCACTGGAGTGGCGCGCTCCCAGCCATGAGCTTCCCTCTCGCAGCGCCACCATTTTCTCAGCATCGTGGTGCGCGCCGGCGTGCTGGGGGTCTCCCCAGCGAAGCTGGGGAGGAGGGTTAGACTACTCCGCCGCGGCCCTTGCCGGCGCGACGTTCAGCACCGCGGCCGCCTCCTTGGCGACCGACGTGCCGTCGAAGAAGTGCGGATTCTGGGTGCCCCACAGGCGGACGGCGTTGGCGAAGGTGAAGTCGCGGAAATCGTCGGCCGAGATCAGCCCGTCCTCGACGAGCTCATGGGCCTCCGGCACCGGGCTCAGCATGTTGGGCACGTCGAAGTGGCCGATGTCGGAGCTGAAGATCGCGTTGATGCGCGCACCGAACGGGTTGGCCTTGCCGAACGCCGTGACGTTCATGCGGTCGTCGGCCTCGCAGCCGAAATAGTACGGCTTGGCGTAGAGGTCGACCCAGTCCTCCTTGCGGCTGATCGCGCAGGCGGCGAAATCGTCGTGCACCGTCACGCCGCCGGTCAGGTTGTCCTCCTCCCATTGCGGCCAGCCGTCGCGCCGGTCGAGCTCGGCCGCCATGTCCTCGTAGCCGTACTTGTCGACCAGGCCGCGCAGCAGCTTGCGGTCGAGCTTCCTGGGATCCATGTAGGCGAGGCCCTTGGCGCCGCGCCGCTCCCAATGCTCGATCAGGTCGGCGAACAGCTGGCAGCCCCAGCCGACGCCGCCCTCGAGGAAGGCGAATCGCAGGTCGGGGAAACGCCGCGTCACGCCGCCCAGGAACAGGCCCTTGGCGATGGCATGGCCGGCGGCGGCGAAATGGCCGATATGGTTGAAGGTGAAGTTGCTGGGCGAGTTGCGCAGGCCAAACCCGCGACCGCCGGAATGGAAGGTCGGCGCGATCGCCAGCTCGCGGCAGCGCTGCCACACGGCGTCGTAGTTGTAGTCGCTGTCGATGCCGAGATTGTCGTAGGTCACCGAGAAGCGCCCCATCGTGGCATCGAGGCCCTCGGCGGCCGGGATGCGGCGCGGGAAGCCGCCGCCGAACATCGCGACCTTGGCGCCGAGCTGCCTGGTGACGAAGTCGAGCTCGGCGATCGCCTCCTCGGGCGTGTGCATCGGGATCACCGCGGCCGGGATCAGCCGGTCGCCGAGCTTGGCGAAGTACTCCGCCGTGACCAGGTTGAAGCCGCGGATCACCGCGCGGCGGGTCTCGCCGTCGGCGATGCGCGGGATGCCGAGGCCGGCCGTCGGATAGATGATGCCGAAATCGATGCCGAGCTCGTCGAGCCGGTCGTACAGCAGGCGCGGCATCATCGCCGTGGCGCGGTCGAGCGTGTTGGTCGACTGGCGGCCCCAGTAGTTCTCCATGGCGATGCCGCGCTGCTTGCGCTCGGCGATCGACATCGACAGCGAGTCGGGAACGCGGCGCTGCGAGGCGAGGTAGCCGTCGGCGGCCTTGTCGCCGGCCAGCTTGCGCATGCGCTCGGCGAACACCGGGTTGTACTCGACCCAGTGACCGTCGGCATCGATGATGGGGTGCTTCAGCCCTGAACGAACGTCTGCGGGGCTGCGATGAGAGCTCATGCTTGCCTCCAAGGTGCGTCTTCGCCAGTCGACGGCGAAGGCTAGTCCTCGCGGCCGGGCCGTGCAACGGCCCTCGAGGGCCCACCACGAGACGAGCGCCCTGGAACCGTTGTCTCCCGAGCATGACGCCTGCTTCTGGAGCGTCGTGGGCGAGGGACTTTTGTCGCTGTCTCGAGGGTCCCGCGCTGCGCTCGGGATGACAGAAGCGTGGTCACGAGTGGGCACTTGCTTCGTGACCAGCCCCAACCCCGAAGCGGCCTGCTACCCGAACCGGCCTGGATCGCAGGGCTGCAGGGCGCCGGGCAGCGCCTCGCCGGCCATCTGGCGGGCGATCAGGCGGCCGGTCGCGGTGGCGAGCGTGAGGCCGACATGCTGATGGCCGTAGCCGCAATAGACGTTGGCCAGCCGCGGCGCGCGGCCGATCGCCGGCCGGAAGTCGGGCAGGCTCGGGCGCTCGCCGATCCAGCGGGAGAGCTCGCCGCCGCCGACGCCGGGGAAGACATCCTTGAGATGACGCACCAGCAGGTCGGCGCGCGACCAGGTGGGCGGTTGGTGCGGCGCCGCCAGCTCGACGGTGCCGGCGAGCCGCAGCCCTTCCTCCATCGGCGTGATGAAGAAGCCGCGTCCGGCCGGGCTGACCGGCAGGTCGAAGCGCACGTTGTCCGGCGCCAGCATGACGTGATAGCCGCGCTCGGCGACCAGCGGCGCGTTGAAGCCGAGCAGCCGGGTCAGCTCGCCGGAGGCGCGCCCGGCGGCGATCACCACCGCCTTGGCGGGCAGCGTCTCGCCGGTGGTCTGCACGGCGGTGACGCGATCGCCGGCGCGCTCGAAGCCGCGCACGCGGCTGCGCAGCACCGTGCCGCCCTCGTCGGCAAATCGTTCGGCGAGGGTGGCCACCACGCGGTACGGATTGATGGTGTGCATGCCGTCGGGATAGTAGACGCCGCGCACGATGTGGTCGGCGAGGCCGGGCGCCATCTCGCGGGCGCGCTTGCCGTCGACGACCTCGAACACGGTGCCCTTGGCGGTCTGCAGCGCCCGTTCCTCCGCGCCGTCGGCGAAGGAGGCCTCGCTTTCGTAGACATAGAGCGCGCCGCGGCTCCGGAAGAGCTCGCCCAGGCCCGACGCCTGGATCTCGGCCTTCCAGGCGATGTTGGCCTCGGCCATCAGATGGCCGAACGAATCGACTCCCTTGCGGACCTCGGCGTTGCTCCAGGCGGCCCGGGCGAAGCGCGCCATCCACGGCACCAGCCAGGGCAGGCTGGGCAGATGAACGGTGAGCGGGCTGGCGCGGTTCACCAGCATCTGCGGCACGCGCCGCAGCACCGCCGGCCGGGCAAGCGGCAGCAGATGGTCGATGGCGACAAATCCGGCGTTGCCGTACGAGGTGGCACGGCCGGGCTCGGCGCTGTCGATCAGGGTGACGGGATGACCGTCCCGCTGCAGGGCGCGGGCGGTCGCGGTTCCGACGATGCCGGCGCCGATGACGATGACGGGATGCTGCTCGCTCATGGCGTGACGTTAGCACGTGATTGATTTACGCCCGTTATCGACTATCTACGGAGGCCATGCTTTCCGCCTCCCCCGACAATTCGCAGTCACCAGGCTGGCACGCCACCACCATCCTGTCCGTCCGCAAGGGCGGCCAGGTGGTGATGGCCGGCGACGGCCAGGTCTCGATGGGCCAGACCATCGTCAAGGGCAACGCCAGGAAGGTCCGTCGCCTCGGCAACGGCCAGATCGTGAGCGGCTTTGCCGGCTCGACGGCCGACGCGTTCACCCTGTTCGAGCGCCTCGAGAGCAAGCTCGAGCGCCATCCCGGCCAGCTGCTGCGCGCCTGCATCGAGCTCGCCAAGGACTGGCGTACCGACCGCTACCTGCGACGGCTCGAGGCGATGATGGCGGTGGCCGACAAGGACGTGTCGCTGCTGCTCAGCGGCTCGGGCGACGTGCTCGAGCCCGAGGGCGGCATCATCGCCATCGGCTCGGGCGGCAACTACGCGCTCGCCGCCGCCCGCGCGCTGATCGACGTGGAAGGGCTCGATGCCGAAGCGATCGCTCGCAAGGCCTTGAACATCGCCGCCGACATCTGCGTCTACACCAACCACAATCTCGTCATCGAGAAGCTCTGAGAGCGCAATGAGCAACGACTTTTCCCCGCGTGAGATCGTCTCCGAGCTGGACAAGCACATCGTCGGCCAGCAGGACGCCAAGCGCGCCGTGGCGATCGCGCTGCGCAACCGCTGGCGCCGCCTGCAGCTGCCCGAGGCGCTGCGCGAGGAGGTGCTGCCCAAGAACATCCTGATGATCGGCCCGACCGGCTGCGGCAAGACCGAGATCGCCCGCCGCCTGGCCAAGCTCGCCAACGCGCCGTTCCTCAAGGTCGAGGCGACCAAGTTCACCGAGGTCGGCTATGTCGGCCGCGACGTCGAGCAGATCGCCCGCGACCTGATGGAGACCGCCATCGACATGGCGCGCGAGCGGCTGCGCAAGGACGTCCGCGCCAAGGCCGAGCTCGCGGCCGAGGATCGCGTGATCGACGCGCTGTGCGGCGCCAATGCCAGCGAGGACACGAGGCTGCGCTTCCGCCACAAGCTGCGCGCCGGCGAGCTCGACGAGCGCGAGATCGAGATCGAGGTCGCCGATTCCGGCGCGCCGATGCAGTTCGAGGTGCCGGGGCAGCCCGGCGCGTCGGTCGGCATGATCAATATCGGCGACATGCTGGGCAAGGCGTTCGGCGGGCGCACCAGGAAGAAGAAGATGACGATCGCCGAATCGCACGTCACGCTGTTGCGCGAGGAGAGCGACAAGCTCCTCGACCAGGAGAAGGTCGTGCGCGACGCCCGCGAATCGGTCGAGCAGAACGGCATCGTGTTCATCGACGAGATCGACAAGATCACGGCACGCAGCGAGTTCCGCGGCGGCGGCGACGTGAGCCGCGAGGGCGTGCAGCGCGACCTGCTGCCGCTGATCGAGGGCACGACGGTGAATACCAAGCACGGGCCGGTGAAGACCGATCACGTGCTGTTCATCTGCTCCGGCGCCTTCCACCTCGCCAAGCCGTCCGACATGCTGCCCGAGCTGCAGGGTCGCCTGCCGATCCGGGTCAGCCTGGCGTCGCTCAACCAGGACGATTTCCGCCGCATCCTGACCGAGCCCGAGGCGAGCCTGGTCAAGCAGTACAAGGCCCTGCTGGCGACCGAGAAGGTCGAGCTCGACTTCAAGCCCGACGCCATCGACGAGGTGGCGAAGTTGTCGGCCGACATCAACGAGACGGTCGAGAACATCGGCGCCCGTCGCCTTCACACGGTGATGGAGAAGCTGCTCGAGGAGATCAGCTTCACCGCCTCCGACAAACCCGGCCTCAAGGTCGAGATCGACGCCGCCTACGTCCGCGAGCGCGTCGGCGAGCTGGCGAAGAACGCCGATCTGAGCAAGTTCGTGCTCTGACCGGCACCGCATTATCGTCGCGATCGGCGCATCGGCCTCGACGACGGCGAGGCGTGAGCTGCCTCGCCGTCGCCTCGTCCCCTACTGCTCCCTGATGTCGCCGGTGGTGTCCAGCACCACGGCGACTTCCTGGTTGTTCTTCACTGCCTTGGCCGACCAGTTGCCTGCGGGGTCGCGCGTCAGGCTCTTCGCGCCGGTGTAGCCCTTGGCCGCGATGGCGCCGTTGGCCGAGCTGGCGGTCGTCGGCGCCGTCCTGGGGACGCCCGGCGAGGTCATGCCGGGCGACGGGCCGGTTCGGCCAGGCATCGTCCGTGTGTCAGGGGTCGTGGGAACGGTCGGGGTTGTCGGCGACGTCTGCGCGTGCGCCATGCCTGCGGCGGCAATCAGGGCGAGGGTAGACCTACAGGCAGTAGGCGGCGATCAGATCGACGAGATAGGCCGGGCCGTTGAGGCCCCACAGCAGGAACGACATGGCGATCAGCGCCGCGAGCAGGCAGGCGCCGCCCCACGCCAGCAGGGAGCGCCAGCTGCCTGCCGCCGTCATGCCGGCTGCGCCGCCAGGGTCGCCGGTCGCGACAGGCGCTGCTCGACGATCGGCCAATGCATCAGCGCGGCGACGAGCCCGAGCGCGATCGAGATCCACCACATCATGTCGTAGTTGCCCTGCAGGTCGAACAGGCGGCCGCCGCCCCAGCCGCCGAAGAAGCTGCCGACCTGATGGCCGAAGAACACGACACCGTTCAGCATGGTGAGATGCACCGGTCCGAAGATGTAACCGACCAGCGCCGTGGTCAATGGCACGGTGCCGAGCCAGAGGAAGCCCAGCGCGGCGGCGAAGACCAGGATGGAGGCAGCCGACAGAGGCACCAGGATGAAAATCAGGAAGACCAGCGAGCGCATCAGGTAGAGCAGGGTGAGCAGGTTCTTGCGCTTGTAGGAGATGCTGAGCGAGCTCCAGATGATGGCGCCCGCCATGTTGAACAAGCCGACCAGGCCGATCGCCCAGCCGCCGAGCTCGGTCGGCGACAGCTCTACGCCGAGCAGCGACAGGCCAATGCCCTTGTCCGAGATGTAGGCCGGCAAATGGCCGCCGAGAAAGGCGACATGGAAACCGCAGACGAAATAGCCGGTGACGAGGAGAACGTAGCTGCGCTGGCCGAACGCCTCGGCGAGCGCTTCGCCAGCGGTCTGCTTGCCGCTCGCCGTCCTGCGTGCGGCGGCGATCTCCTTGCTGTCGTTCAGCCAGATCGGCAGCACCAGCATCGACATGCAGATGAACGTCAACACCCACATGACCGGCCGCCAGTCGCCGAAATAGTTCTGCAGGATGGCGGCCACCGGGACGATGAAGAACTGGCCGAACGAGCTGCCGGCCGAGCAGATGCCGACCGCCAGCGCCTGCTTCTCGGGTGGTGCGACCCGAAGGATCACGCCCAGCACCGGCCCGAACGAGGCCGCCGACAGGCCGATGCCGACCAGGATATTGCCCAGGATCAGCATGAAGCCGTCATGCATCGTCGCCGTGGCGACCAGGCCGAGCAGATAGACCAGGCCGCCGCCCGCTATGGTCACGGCCGATCCGAAGCGGTCGCACAGGCGCCCCGAGAAGGGGGCGATGACCCCCATCAGCAGCATGGAAAGGGCGGTGCCGAACGAGAACAGCTCGCGGCCGACGTGAAGCTCGGCCGAGATCGGCTTGAGGAAGATCCCGAAGCTCTGACGAACGCCGAGACCGATGGTGAGGACGAGAAAACCGCACCACACGGCGGTCCAGTACGAACGGGAACTCATGCCGCCAACTTGCGGTCCCCGGAAGGCCATGACAAGGCATCGCGCCCGAGCCCTTCCATAGAATTACTTCATGCCGCCACAAGCTTCGATGTGGCACAAGACGCCCATGATGGGGCGATGGCTCGGCAGGGCATCCTGGGGCGGTCTGGCGATCGTCGTGCTGACGCTCGCCGGCACGGCGCTGGCCACCCCCCGCCTGGAGCGCGAGCGCTGCCTCTTCAAGCCGCCGCGCGGCGACCGGGTCGAGTGCCTCGTTCTGATCGTTCCCGAGAATCGCGACCAGCCGGAGGGGCGCGAGGTCCGGCTGAAGGTAGCCGTCCTGAAAGCCAAGCGCGCCGCCAGCGCCGAGCCGATGTTCTATCTTTCGGGTGGTCCCGGCGATGCGCCCCTGGTCGCCTCGACGCCGGGCGCCGATGCGCTGTCCGAGGGCGACTGGTGGAACGAGACCGCTGCCATCCGCCGCCGGCGCGACGTCGTCATCCTGAGCCAGCGCGGCGCCGGCGGATCGACGCCCAACCTCGACTGCTTCGATCCGCGCACCTCCGGGCCGGCCAAGGTCCGGCGACGCGAGGTGACCGATCAGCAGGAGCGCGACATCCTGGTGCGCTGCCGCAGCGGGCTCGATCGCAGGAAGATCGACTTGGCAATGTACTCGACGCCGGCGCTCGCCGACGACGTTGCCGACCTCGCCTCCGCGATGTCGCTGGCGAAGATTAACCTCTACGGCGTCTCCTATGGGACGCGGTGGGGTCTCGAGGTGATGCGCCGCCATCCCGACCTGGTGCGCGCGGCCGTCCTCGACGGCGTCTACCCGCCACAGGTCAATGGCGAGCAGAAAGAGGCCGACGTGGTGCGCCGCGCCTTCGAGCAGCTCTACGCCGACTGCAACGCCGATGCGCTATGCCGGGATCGCCACCCTGGCCTGCGTCAGACGGTCGAGGGCGCCATCCTGGGCGCCGCCCAGAAGCCGATCGAGATCGCGCTTCAGCTCGACGACGGGCCGCAGGTCGTCCGTCTCGACAGTGCCAGGCTCCTGATGGTGCTGCTGCACATGATGCGTGAGAGCGAGGCCGCGCTGATCCCCGAGACGGTAGCCGGGGCGCTGCACGGCGACGTGCGGCTCCTGAAGCTGTTCGCCGAGGACCTGGAGAGCAGCGACGGCGGGCTGCTGGAGCAGAACGCCCAGCAGTTCGACGGGCTCTACAACAGCATCGAATGCCGCGAGACGTGGGGGGCGGTCGATCGCGCCGCCCGCCGCCGCATGATCGAGGCGAGCGGCGTCTACGGTCTCAGCGCGCGCGCCAGCAAGTCGCCGGCCTTCTGCCCGATCTGGCGGGTGGCCCCGGCGCCGGCCGCGGAGCGCCAGCCGGTGAAGTCGGCCGTCCCGACCCTGCTGCTGAGCGGCCTGTACGACTGGCTGACGCCGCCGGCGTGGGGCCGCGAGGCGGCGCGTCACCTCTCGTCGTCGCGCCATGTCGTGTTCCGTTCCCTCGGCCACGGCGTTGCCGTGCAGGATCCCTGCGCCGGCCGCCTGCGCGACGCCTTCATCGAGGATCCCGACCCCAGGCGGGGGCTGGCGTGCCGCCCCGACACGCCGCTCAACTTCACCGCCGCCTACGAGCGCGCGCGCAACCTGCCGTGAGCGACCCTACTTCATCAGGTCCGGCGCGAGGAGGCGGGGCAGGAAGAGGGCGATGTCGGGCCACACGATCATCGCCGCCAGAACCAGGATCATCGGCAACAGCATGATCAGGGTGTCCTTCAGGGCATGGCGCAGGCGGATGCCGGCGACGGCGCAGGAGATCATCAGGCAGAGGCCATAGGGTGGCGTCACCAGCCCGAAGGCCAGCGCCACGATCGAGACGATCGCGAAGTGGACGGGGTTCATGTCGACCGACTTGGCGAGCGGCTCCAGCACCGTGCCGACGATGATGATGGCGGGGATAGCGTCGAGGAAGCATCCGACCACCAGGAACACCAGGGCGATGAAGAAGCCGACGCCGATCGCGCCCATGCCCCAGGTCGCGACGTTGGCCAGCAGCTCCTGGGGGATCCGGTAGTAGGCCAGCAGCCAGCCGAAGGCGCTCGCCGTGCCGATGCAGAACAGCGCCACCGAGGCCAGCCGGCCGGTGTCGAGCAGGGCCTTGAACAGCTCGCGCGGCCCCATCTCGCGATAGACCACGATCGACAGCACTGCCGAGTAGAGCACGGCGGCGCAGGCTGATTCGGTGGCGGTGAACCAGCCGAGCAGGATGCCGCCGACGATGATGAACGGCGTCATCAAGGCCGGGATCGACACCCAGATCGCGCACAGGAGCTGGCGGAAGCTCGAGCGCGGGTAGGTCGGATAGCCGCGCCGCACGGCGTAGATGTGCACGGTCGCGATCTGCGCGCCGGCGATCAGCAGGCCGGGAACGACGCCGGCGAGGTAGAGGGCGCCGATCGAGGTCGAGATCAGGCCGCCCCACACGATCATCAGGATCGACGGCGGGATGACCACGGCGAGGACGGCCGACACCGCGGTGATGGCGACCGAGAAGGAGAGATCGTAGCCCTCCTTGGTCTGGGCATCGATGAAGATCTTGCTCTGGCTCGCCGCGTCGGCCGTCGAGGAGCCGGAGATGCCGGCGAAGAACACCGAGAGCACGACATTGATCTGGGCGAGCGAGCCCGGCCAGCTTCCGACCAGCGCGCGCGACAGCGTCACCAGCCGGTCGGTGATGCCGCCGATGCTCATCAGGTTGGCGGTCAGCAGGAAGAACGGCACCGCCAGCAGGATGAAGGAGTTGTAGGCGTTGAAGGTCTCCTGGGCGAGCATCATGGTCGACAGCCTGGGCTCGATGTAGAAGAGCGGCAGGCAGGCGAGGCCGAGCGCGAAGGCGACCGGCACGCGCAGCACCAGCAGGAAGAAGAACACGCCGAACAGGATCGCGGCGGCTTCCGCCGAGGTGAGCACCGCGCCGGTCACGAGGCGACCCGGCCGAGCGCGATGCGGGCCTCGTCGACCAGCTGCTCGCCGATGAAGACGATCCAGGTCACGCCGGCTGCCGGCCAGGCGACATGGATCAGCCACAGCGGCAGCTCGGCAAGCTCGGACGTGCGGTACCAGGCGAAGCGCGTGAACTCGATCCCGCCGACGACGAAGACCAGCGCCATCGCCAGGATGCCGAGGCGGGCGAGGATGCGCACCACCGCCTCGCCGCGCCGCGGCAGGATGGGCCAGACATCGACCTCGAAATGGGCGCTTTCGCGCACGCCGACCATGGCGCCGATCATGATCATCCAGATGAACAGGAAGCGCGCCATCTCCTCGGTCCAGATGTAGGCCGGGATCAGATCGGTGTAGCGCGACACCATCTGCAGCGTGACGGGAACGACCAGGATGGCCACGGAGAGAGCGAGCAGCACCGTCAGGAGGCGTGCGTAGGCCGCAGTGAAGCGGCGCCACAATCCGTGCGGCGGGGGGATTGGAAGGGACATCAATGGACCGTGGGAAAGGGGAAAAGCCCGGGCGGCTGGAACGACACGGGCGGAGTGCGCGGTTCTTCGCCCCCGCAGGGCAGTGCATTCGCATATTGCAAACGGACCGTCATCCCGAGCGGAGCCGTCCGCAGGGCGGCGCGTTCGAGGGACCTTTCTTGCTGGTGCCGCAACAAGAAAGGTCCCTCCATTGCACCGCGCTGCGCGCGGCTCCGGTCGGGATGACGGATCATAGGCAAATCCCTAGTAGGAAACTGGCGGCAAGCCGCCAGTTTCTTGGCTCGGTGGGTCGGCTCTCCGGCCGGTGGGGAACTCCTATGAAGGTCGGGGCGGGGACCGCCCCGATCTTCACAGCATCGTGGTGCGCGCCGGCGTGCTGGGGTTCTCCAGTGAAGATCGGGGCGCTCAGAGAAGGAAGCTCATGGCTGGGAGCGTGCCACTGGTCGCGGAGTTTACTCCGCCACCAGTGGCGGTCTTGTCGTTGATTGCGCGTCCCATGGGCGCCCCAGGAGTGGCGCGCTCCCAGCGCATTTTCATGGGGGGAGGAACATGCGTTGCTTCCTCTCCCCGGCAGCGCGGCCGGGAAGGGGAGACAATGCGCGGCACTGCTCAGTTCAAGGCCACGATCTTGGCGAAGATCGCGTCGGCGCCGATCTCCTTGGCGTAGCTTTCCATCACCGGATCGACGAGCTTCTTCATCGGCGCGCGATCCTTGAAGGCGATGCGCTTCAGCTTGCCCGCCTTTTCCAGCGCGACCAGCTTCTGCTCGTCTTCCGAGCTCTCGACCTGCCGGCCGTAGGCGCCGGCTTCCTTGCCGGCCTTGAGGATCGCTTCCTGGAGATCCTTCGGCAGCGTCTTGAAAGTCTTGCCGGAGAAGCAGATCGGCCGGATGGTGATGGCGTGCTCGGTCATCGCGAGGTTGGGCGCGACCTCGTAGAACTTCATCGTCTCGACGCCGGCGGCCTCGTTCTCGCCGGCAGCGATGACGTTGTTCTGGATGGCGTTGTAGACCTCGTTGTAGGCGATGACGGTGGGCGACATGCCGGCGGCGGCGAAGGTCTTCGACCAGATCGGCGCGCCCTGGACGCGCACCTTGAGGCCCTTGATCTCGGCCAGGCTCGACACCGGCTTGTTGACGAAGATGTTGCGCGTGCCGCCGCCGGCATAGCCGATCAGCATGACATCGGCCTTCTGCGCGATCTCGTCGGCCACCGGCTTCAGCAGGTCGGCATCGAGGACCTTGTTCCAGTGCGCGAGATCGCGGAACAGGAACGGCGCGTCGATGAACGGCGCGGCCCGCGAGAAGGTCGACATGTGGGCCGGCGAGACGATGCCGTAGTCGACTGCCTTGCCCTGCGCCATGTACTCGAAATACTGCTTCTCCAGGCCGAGCGACGAGTTGCGATGGAGCACGAAGTTGACCGGCTTGCCGTAGTACTTCTTCACCAGCTCCTCGAACCTGAGCAGCGCCTTGTTGAAGGCGTGATCGTCATTGAACTGGACGGCGCCGTTGAGCGTGATCGGTGCCTGGGCACGGGCGGCGCCAACGAACGGCGCGGCGAGAGTCGTGGCGGCGAGCCCGCCGACCATGGTTCTGCGGTACATTGTTTTCCTCCCATGGCCCGCTGTGGTTTCCGGCGGCGGACCTAGGCGCGCACTATGCCCGCGATCGGATGGTCATGCCACAAAGCTAGATTCCAGCCGCGTGATGGCGTCGGCGACCGTGAAAGCGAAAGCAGGCGCCTATTGAGGGAGATCAATGATGGCGTGATCGGACTACCACACCATTCACGCAGGTGCAGGGCGCTCGGCAGGCGGTGACTTCTAAAGCGATGACTTCAAAAGCTTTCGTTCGACACCACTCCTTTGCTAGACTTATGCTATTAAACACAAAAAAGACGTAGAACTCGTTTGATAACGGAAGGCGGGAACAGCGTTGCTGGACCTGTATGCATCAGGGGCTGCTTTAGGGGCATTGGTCGGCGTCGCTCTGCTTGCAGCCACGGTGCGAGGGTCGTTCCTGGCGCTCGTCTATCCGGCAAGTGCAGCGGCAGCGGTCGTTCTCGGCATCGTCGACCTGCACGTGTTGCTTGGCGGTGGCGTGGCCACCGCGCACCTGCCGATCGGCCTGCCGACCATCGGCCTGCACCTGCGGCTCGACGCGCTGTCTGCCTTCTTCGGCCTCGTCGTCAATGGCGGCGTGCTGGCGGCCAGCCTGTATGGCATGGGGCTCGATCGCGCCAAGGAGATGACGCCGCGCGTGGAACCGCTGTTCGCGCTTTTCGTCGCGGCGATGAACCTCGTGCTGCTGGCCGACGATGCCTACGCCTTCCTGTTCTCCTGGGAGCTGATGTCGCTCGCCTCGTGGGCGCTGGTGATCGCGCGCCACACCGACCCCGAGTGCCGGCGGGCGGCCCATCTCTATCTCGTCATGGCGGCGATCGGCACGGTGGCGCTGCTGTTCGCCTTCGGCGGCCTTGCCGGGCAGGCCGGCGGCTATGCCTTCTCGACCATGCGCAACCAGGCGCCGCAGCCGCTCATCGCGGCCCTGATCCTGCTGGCGGCGCTGGTCGGCTGCGGCTCGAAGGGCGGTCTCATCCCGCTGCATGCCTGGCTGCCGCTCGCCCATCCGGCGGCGCCGAGCCACGTGTCGGCCCTGATGAGCGGCGTCATGACCAAGGTGGCGATCTACTGCTTCATTCGCATCGCCTTCGATCTCCTGGGGTCTCCCGCGTGGTGGTGGGCGTTGCCGCCGATCGTGCTCGGTGTGCTGACGGCGGTGCTCGGCCTGCTCTATGCCGTGCTCGACGGCGACCTCAAGCGCGTCCTCGCCTACTCGACCATCGAGAATGTCGGCGTGATCTTCGTCGCGCTCGGCCTGGCTCTGGCCTTCCGCGCCAACGGCCAGGACGGCGCGGCGGCCGTCGCGATGGCCGCGGCACTGCTGCATTGCCTGAACCATTCGTGGTTCAAGTCGCTGCTCTTCCTCGGCGCCGGCGTCGTCCTGCATGCCACCGGGCGGCGCGATCTCGACGGCCTGGGCGGTCTGATCCATCGCATGCCGCGCACGGCGGTGTTCTTCCTGGTCGGTGCGCTCGCCATCGCGGCGTTGCCGCCGCTCAACGGCTTCGTCTCGGAATGGCTGTTGTTCCAGGCGGTGATGGCGGCGCCCGAGCTGCCGCAGGCGGCGCTGCATTTCGCCTCGCCGGCGATCGGCGCCATGCTGGCCCTGGCGGCCGCCCTCGCCGCCGCCTGCTTCGTGCGCGTCTACGGCACGGCTTTCCTCGGCCGGCCGCGCAGCGCCGAGGCAGCGACGGCGCATGAAGCGCCGCTGATCCAGCAGGTCGCGCTGGGCGGGCTCGCCGTGCTGTGCGTCCTGGGCGGTCTCCTCGGCAGCGTCCTGGCCTGGGCGTTGGGACCGGTTCTGGCCCAGACGGTCGGCAGCGCCCTGCCGGGAGACGGCAGCGGCCCGACGCCGCTCTCGCTGGTCGCCTTCGATCCCGAGCGCAGCATCTACGACGCGCCGGTGATCGCCCTGTTCGTCCTGATCGCCTCGCTGGCGACCATGCTGGTGGTCCACCGCCTGTCCGCGCGGCGCACGCGCCGCGGCCCGGCCTGGGATTGCGGCTTTCCCGATCCGTCGCCGCTCACCCAGTACACCGCCTCGAGCTTCGCCCAGCCGCTGCGCCGCGTGTACGGCACGACGGCGTTCGCCGCCCGGGAAACGGTCGACATGCCGCCGCCCGGCGACGGCCGCCCGGCGCGGCTCACCGTGGTTTCGGTCGACTACGCCTGGCAGGCGTTCTATGCCGTGCCCGCCCGGCTGCTGCTGCGCCTGTCCGAGCGCCTCAATGCGCTGCAGTTCCTCAGCATCCGCCGCTATCTCGGGCTGATGTTCGCGGCCCTCGTCATCCTGCTGTCGATCGCGGCGCTGACGACATGACCGGCGACCTCATCCTGCAGTTCCTGGCGCAAGGTGCGCAGATGACCATGGTGCTGCTGATCGCGCCACTCGCGGTCGGCGTCGTCCGCCTGGTCAAGGCGCGGCTGATGCGCCGGCAGGGACCGTCGCTCCTGCAGGGCTACCGCGACCTCGCCAAGCTCCTGCGCAAGGAATCGGTGATCGCGGAGAGCGCCTCGTGGCTGTTCCGCAGCGCGCCGTACCTGATTTTCGCGCTGACCTGGGTGGCGGCGGCGTTAGTGCCGAGCTTCGCCTCCGGCCTGATGTTCAACTGGGCAGCCGACGTCGTGGCGCTGGTGGCGCTGCTCGGTGCCGCTCGCGCCCTGCTGGCGCTGGCCGGCATGGATGTCGGCACCAGCTTCGGCGGCATCGGCTCGTCGCGCGAGATAATGATCGCGACGCTGGCCGAGCCGGCGATGATGCTGATCGTGCTGACCCTCGCCATCGCCGCCGGCACGACCCGGCTGGCCGGCGTGGCCGACTTCTTCATCGCCGAGCCGTGGGCGGTGCGGGTGTCGCTCGCCCTGTCGCTGATCGCTCTGGTCATCGTGGCGCTGGCCGAGAACGCGCGCATCCCGGTCGACAACCCGGCGACCCATCTCGAGCTCACCATGGTCCACGAAGCCATGATCCTGGAGTATTCCGGGCGCCATCTCGCGCTGATCGAGGCGGCCAGCCACCTCAAGCTGGTGCTTTATCTGTCGCTGCTGATCTGCCTGTTCGCGCCCTTCGGCATGGCGCCGGCGACGGCCGGCGTGGCGGGTTGGCTGGCGGGCCTCGTTCTATGGGCCGCCAAGCTCCTGCTGGGCGCGGCGCTGCTCGGCGTGTGGGAGGTCAGCATCGCCAAGATGCGCGTCTTCCGGTTGCCCGACTTCGTCGGCGTCGCCTTCGTCTTCGGCTTCCTCGCCATCCTGCTCGCGTTCCTGTCGCGCGGAGCGGTGGCATGAGCGGCGCCCACGACATCTCCCACCTGCTGGCGGGCGCCATGCTGGTGACGAGCTTCGCCCTGCTCTACCAGGAGCGCGTCGCCTCCGTGCTCAATGCCTTCGCAGCGCAGTCGATCACGCTGGCGCTGGCGGTCGCCTGGACCGCCTGGTCGGACAATCGGCCCGACCTGTTCATTACCGCCCTGATCGCGCTCAGCCTCAAGGGCATCGTCATCCCGCTGGCGCTGCGCCGCATGGTCGAGCGGCTCGGCATCCATCGTCAGGTCGAGAAGGTGGTCGGCGTCGGCCCGGCCCTGCTGGTCGGTCTGGCGCTCACCGGCCTCGCGCAGGCGCTGGTCGCCAAGGTGGCGACGGGCACCGCGAGCCACGCCCGCGAGGCGCTCGCGCTGGCGCTCGCCATTGTCCTGCTGGGCTTCCTGATGATGATCGTCCGCCGCAATGCGGTGACCCAGGTCGTGGGCTTCATGTCGATGGAGAACGGCCTGATCCTGGCGGCGACCGGCGCGCGCGGCATGCCGCTGGTGGTCGAGGTCAGCGTGGCCTTCTCGGTGCTGATCGCGCTGTTCGTGTTCGCCGTCTTCGTGTTCCGCATCCGCGAGCGCTTCGACACGGTCGACATCGAGGCGCTCGATCGCATGCGCGGCGACCGGCGATGATCCAGCCCTGGCAACTCGTCGTGCTGGTGCCCTTCGCGGCGGCGCTGCTGCTGGTGGCGATTCCGTCGTACCGCGCCGGCGCCGTCGTGAACGTGATCGCCTCGGCGCTGACGCTGGCGACCGGCGGCTGGCTGGTGGTGTCCGACCGCCTCGTCGGCGACTACGCCATCATCGACGAGCTCAACATCGTATTCGTCGTCATAAACACCCTGGTCGGCTTCACGACCGCCCTGTTCAGCGCCGCCTACATCGGCCACGAGATCGAGTCGGGCCGCCTGTCGCCGGCCTTCGTGCGATTTTACCATGCCATGTTCCAGGCAATGATGGGCTCGATGAACGTGGCGCTGATCGCCAACAACATCGGCGTGATGTGGGTCGGCCTGGAGCTCGCCACGCTGATCACCGTGGTGATGGTCGGGCTGTACCGCACGCCGCAGGCGATCGAGGCGGCGTGGAAGTACTTCATCCTGGCGAGCGTCGGCATCTCGCTGGCGTTCTTCGGCACCATCCTGATCTATCTCGCGGGCCAGCCGGCGCTGGGCGAGGGTGTGCCGGCGATGACCTGGAGCCTGCTGCACGGCGTCGCCGCCCGCCTCGACCCGGCGATCCTCGACCTCGCCTTCATCTTCCTGCTGGTCGGCTACGGCACCAAGGTCGGCCTGGCGCCGTTGCATGCCTGGCTGCCCGACGCCCATGCCGAAGGCCCGACGCCGATCTCGGCCGTGCTGTCGGGCCTGCTGCTGAACGTCGCGCTCTACGCGCTGCTGCGCTTCAAGATGCTGGTGTCTGCCCACCCGGATGCGCTCGACCCCGGGCAGATCATGGTGGTGATGGGGCTGGTGTCGCTGATCTTCGCGGCGTTCATGCTGTACCAGCGGCGCGACATCAAGCGGCTGTTCGCCTACTCCTCGATCGAGCACATGGGCCTGATGGTGTTCGCCTTCGGCATGGGCGGCCCGCTTGCCAATTTCGCCGGGCTGCTGCACATGGCCATGCACAGCCTGACCAAGTCCGGCATCTTCTTCGCGGTCGGCCACATCGCCCAGGCCAAGGGTACCCAGCGCCTCGCCGATATAAGGGGCCTCAGCGTCACCCATCCGCGTCTCGCCGTCCTGTTCGCCCTGGCCGTGCTGGCGATCTGCGGCCTGCCGCCGTTCGGCGTGTTCATGAGCGAGTTCCTGATCCTGACGACGACCTTCGCCCGCGATCCCTGGCTTGCGCTGCTGCCGGCCTTCGGCCTGCTGGTCGGCTTCGGCGCGCTGCTGCTGCGCCTCCAGGGCACGATCTTCGGCGAGCCGGTCGGCCCGAGCCACCGGGTCGACGGATCGTTCGTGCCCGTGATGCTGCATCTTGCGCTGGTGCTCGCCGCCGGCATCTTCCTGCCGCCGATGCTGGTCACGTGGTTCCAGCGCGCCGCGGAGCTGCTGGGATGAGCGACGGGCGCGAGGCAGGAGAGGGGCTCGCCCTGCGCGATCTCGCCGCCGGCCGCACGGCCGGCGCCGACGGCTACATCCGGTTCCCCGTCGATGCCGAGACCTGGTCGCGATTGTGCGACGGCTGCGCCGGCGGGCAGCAGGATTTGCAGGCCCTGTGGGCCGATGGCGGGACCATGCGCCTGGCGCTCGGCGACCCCGGGCACGGCGTGCGCGCGATCGTCTCCCTGGCGACCGATGCGGGCCGCTATCCATCGGTCGCCAGCCGCCATCGCCCGGCGCTGCGGCTCGAGCGGGCGATGCGCGACCTCTACGGCGTGGAGCCGGTCGGCCTGCCCGATCCGCGGCCGTGGCTCGACCACGGTCGCTGGCCGGGGCGGCAAGGTGATGCGCCCTACCCGTTCCTGCCGGTCGAAGGCGAGGGCCTGCACCAGATCCCGGTCGGCCCGGTCCATGCCGGCATCATCGAGCCCGGCCATTTCCGCTTCACCGCCAACGGCGAGACCGTGGTCCGCCTCGAGGAGAGGCTGGGCTACGTCCACAAAGGCGTCGAAGGCCTGATGGCGGGCGCCTCGATCGGGAATGGCGCGCGGCTTGCCGGACGCATCTCGGGCGACAGCACGGCCGCCTATGCCTGGGCCTTCGCGCGTGCCGTCGAGGCGGCGCTCGGCTGGATACCACCCGTCCGCGCCGTCCTGCTGCGCGCCGTGATGGCGGAGCTGGAGCGCGTGGCGCATCACATCGGCGACGTCGGCGCGATCTGCAACGACGCCAGCGTGGTCGCCATCCATGCAAGCTGCGCCGTGCAGCGCGAGGACGTCCTGGCGGTCGCCGGGGCATGCTTCGGCCATCGCCTGATGATGGACTGCATCGTTCCGGGCGGCGTGGCCGTCGATCTGTCGCCCGACGGCGTCGGCCGGATTCGCGGCCTGCTCGCCCGCCTCGAGGCGACGCGCAGTGACGTGCTGCGGGTCTACGATTCGATGCCGTCGCTGCAGGATCGCACGGTCACCACCGGCATCGTGTCGCCGGCGCTGGTCCGCCAGTACGCGGCCGGCGGCTTCGTCGGCCGCGCCTCGGGGCGGGCCTTCGATGCGCGCAAGAGCTTCGCCTACGCGCCCTACGACCAGGTCGATTTCGCCCTCAAGGTGCGCGGTGGCGGCGACGTCGATGCCCGCCTGCTCGTTCGCCTGGACGAGATCGGCGAGAGCCTGGCGATCCTGGCGCAGCTGCTCGGCAGGCTGGCGCCGGGCGCGATCAGCACCGATCTCCCGGCCGTGTCGTCGGGCGAAGGGGCGGCGCTGGTCGAGGCATTTCGCGGCGACGTCTTCGTCGATGTGCGCGTGCTGGATGGACGGCTGGCCCGCGTCCATGCGCGCGACGCCAGCTGGTTCCAGTGGCCTCTGCTCGAGGCGGCGATCGAGGGCAACATCGTCGCCGACTTCCCTCTCTGCAACAAGTCGTTCAACTGCTCCTACTCGGGGCACGACCTGTGAGAACGTTCCTGCTCGATGCCCTGACCAAGGGCAAGGCCACCATTCCCGCGCCCGGTCCCGACGCCGCGGCGCTCGCGGAGGCAGCACGTGCGCTCGGCGAGCGCGGCCGCCAGCGTCTCGGGCGGTCGCTCGCCATCCGCGAGATCGACGCCGGCTCGTGCAATGGCTGCGAGCTCGAGATCCACGCGGTGAACAACCCGATCTACGACGCCGAGCGCTTTGGCCTCAGGTTCGTCGCCTCGCCGCGCCATGCCGACGTGCTGCTGGTCACCGGCCCGGTCACCTGGAACATGCGCGAGGCGCTGCTGCGCACGTATCACGCGACCCCCGAGCCCAAGTGGGTCGTGGCGCTGGGCGACTGCGCGGTCGATTGCGGCGTGTTCGCCGGCTCGCCGGCGGTGGTCGGCCCGCTCGCCGACATCCTGCCGGTCGACCTGCACGTGCCCGGCTGCCCGCCGGCGCCGCTGGCGATCGTCAAGGCCCTGCTGGCGCTGATGGAGGTGCAGGCTTAGGCCTGTCGATGCAACCAGAAGCCTCACCCTGAGGAGCCACGCGGAGCGTGGCGTCTCGAAGGGTGGGCCAAAACCAAGTCTGTCGCCCACCCTTCGAGACGCGCCCCACGGGCGCTCCTCAGGGCGAGGTTCTCCCTGGTGCTTCAAGCCGAGATACTTGCTCGGCCTCGGCCCCTGCGGCGTCGCCGTCCTGTTGCCGTCAGATACGCCGGCAGCGGACATTCGGACCAGCGTGCGTCTCAACTCTTCGCTGCGAGGCTCTTGAACAGGGCGTCGCTGCGATCGTCGGACGGGAAGAAGCATTCGATGCGCACTTCCTGCAGGGTGATGTCCTGCGGGGTACCCAAGGTGGCGATGGTGGTGAAGACCGACAGGGCCTTGCCGCCGACCACGTAGTCGACGGTGAGCACCGGCGGCGGCCGTTCCTCGAAGCGCAGCTTCCGGAACGAGGCGGGCACGTCGGGGAACGCCATGATCTCCTCGATGAAGGCGAGCGCCTTCGGCTCGCCGCCGTCGGCCAGGATCTCGGCATAGGTCGTCGAGACGAGGTAGCGCGCGACTTCCTCCCAGTTGGCGATCTTGCCGCGCAGCGCCGTGGGATCGAGCAGCCAGCGCAGCAGGTTCGGGCTCTTGCCCGCCGGCGGGGCGGGCGGTGGCCCTTCGAACAGGAAAACCGTGAAGGCCTGCGCCGCCTCGTTGGCCTGCAGGAGATTCCACAGCCGATCGATCACGACTGCCGGGTAGGGTTCGTGCTTCTGCAGGATGCGGTCGATTGCCTGGCGCACCGGCGCGAGCTCGGGCGCGCCGAAGCCGCTCTCGCGGTAGACCGGGGCGAAGCCGGCCGCCAGCAGCATGGTGTTGCGCTGGCGCAGCGGCACGTCGAGCGCGGTGGTGAGCTGGACCACCATCTCGCGGCTCGGCCTGGCCCGGCCGGATTCCAGGAAGCTCACATGGCGTTGCGACACGCCCGACTGCAGGGCGAGTGCCAGTTGGCTGGCGCCGCGGCGACGCCGCCAGGCGCGCAGCATCGGCCCGAACGTATCGGGCGGGGCGGGGGCGACCGGGGTCGCAGGGGAGGGCTGCGTCATGCCGCGAACCGTAGCATCACCCCGCAGGCCCGCCGATTACCTGTCCCGTAATTGCTGCGCCGGCGGGCCGATGCGACTTGTGGCGCGTCCAACCAAGGAGGACGTCATGACTGCATCGACCGACAGCCTGCTGCCATCCGACCGGCTGCTGCGGCGCACCCTGTGGGGCAACGCCGTCTTCTCCATCGCCTCGGGGGCCGTGCTGGCGATTTTCGCCGGGCCACTCGCCGGCGCTGCCGCGCATGCCCCCGTGATGCTGCTGGGTCTCGACCTCGCCCTCGTGCTGGAGCTGCTGGGCGTCGGCGTGATCGGCTTCGGCGCGCTGTGCGCCTGGGTGGCGTCGCGGCTGGCCCTGCCGCAGGCCTGGGCGCGCGCGATCTTCGCCGCCGACCTGGCCTGGGTGGCGGGCAGCGCGCTGGTGCTGCTGCTGCCGGCGTGGACGACGGCCGGCATCGCCGGCATCGTCGTGGTCGCCCTGATCGTGGCCGACCTCGCCATCCTGGAGTATCTCGGCCTGCGCCGCCTTGGCGCCGCCACCTGAGAGGACAGCGACCATGGACAAGCTTCAGCTCCTGAACGATCACCAATTGCCCTTCGCCAAGGTCCTGGGGCTGAAGTTCGTCGCCGCGAGCGAGACCGGCGTGAAGGCCGAGATGGTCGTCCGCCCCGACCTCTGCACGCGGCCCGACATCCTGCACGGCGGCGCCGTGATGGCCTTCGCCGACACGCTCGGCGCCGCCGCCACCGTGCTCAACCTGCCCGAGGGCAAGGGCACGACGACGATCGAGAGCAAGACCAACTTCGTCGGCCCAGCCCCGGTCGGCGCCACGGTGATCGGCGAGACGACGCCGATCCACCGCGGCCGGCGAACGATGGTCTGGCAGACCCGGGTGACGACGGCCGAAGGCAAGCTGGTCGCCGTTGTGACCCAGACGCAGATGGTGCTCTGAGCTTGCGCGCGGCCTTCTTTGCCTCCCCCGTCCTGCCAGGGCATTCGCATATGGACAAAATATCCGTCATCCCGACCGGAGCCGCGCGTAGCGCGGCGTAGTGGAGGGACCTCTCTTCTTGCAGCATCAACAAGAAAGGTCCCTCGACTACGCCACCCTTCGGGCGGCTCCGCTCGGGATGACGGAGTCTTTTGCCACATGCGAATGCCCTGCCCGTCCTACGGGGGAGGTGGCCCAAAGGGCCGGAGGGGGAAGGCCACAGTCGAGATTCATGAAGCTCCGACGTCGGGATTTCATAGATCTCGACTGCCGCCTTCCCCCTCCGCCCCGTATGACGGGGCACCTCCCCTGATTACGGGGAAGGAGAATGATCACACGTCGAGGTTCGCCACCTTGAGCGCGTTGTCCTGGATGAAGTCGCGGCGCGGCTCGACGACGTCGCCCATCAGGGTCGAGAAGATCTCGTCGGCCTCGTCAGCGTGGTTGATGCGGACCTGCAGCAGGGCGCGCGCCTCGGGGTCGAGCGTGGTTTCCCAGAGCTGGTCGGGATTCATCTCGCCGAGGCCCTTGTAGCGCTGGATGGTGACGCCCTTGCGGCCGGCCTCGAGCACGGCGGCGAACAGCTCGGTCGGCGAGGAGATGGCCGACTCCTTGTCCTTCACGGCGAACGTGCCGGGCTTCATGTAGACGGTCTGCAGCTCGCCCGCGAGCGCATCGAGCTTGCGGGCCTCGGCGCTCTTGATCAGATGGCCGTCTATGACGTGGCGTTCATTCACGCCGCGCAGGCGGCGCGTGAAGGCGAGACCGCCGTCCGCGGTCGGCTCGCCTTTCCAGCCGCGCTCGAGCGGCGGGCTCACGGCATCGAGCCGGCGGGCGATGTAGTCCGCGGTCTGCCGCGCCAGCTCGGAGTCCGCCAGGATGTCGGGGTTGAGCGCGCCCGCGATCGCCGCCTGCTCGATCACCGCCTGGCTGGTGACGCGGCGCGACAGGGCGAGCGGCTTCACCAGGTTGGTGACCGACCGGGCGATGTCGACGGTGCGGCGCAGGTCGTCGCTGGCCAGCACCTCCCCCTCGCCCAGCCGGAAGGTCGCGCCGCTGAGGCCGCTCTCGATGAGATGGTCGTCGAGCGCACGCTCGTCCTTGAGGTAGATCGCCGACTTGCCCTTGGCCGCCTTGAACAGCGGCGGCTGGGCGATATAGAGGTGGCCGCGCTCGATCAGGTCGCGCATCTGGCGATAGAAGAACGTCATCAGCAGCGTGCGGATGTGCGAGCCGTCGACGTCGGCGTCGGTCATGATGATGACCTTGTGGTAGCGCAGCTTGTCGAGGCTGAAATCGTCGTGCCCGATGCCGGTGCCGAGCGCCGTGATCAAGGTGCCGATCTCGGCCGACGACAGCATCTTGTCGAAGCGCGCGCGCTCGACATTCAGGATCTTGCCGCGCAGCGGCAGGATCGCCTGGTTGGCGCGATTGCGGCCCTGCTTGGCCGAGCCGCCGGCCGAATCGCCCTCGACGATGAACAGCTCGCTGAGCGCGGGATCGCGCTCCTGGCAGTCGGCGAGCTTGCCGGGCAGCGAGCTCACGTCGAGCGCGCCCTTGCGGCGGGTCAGCTCGCGCGCCTTGCGGGCGGCCTCGCGCGCCGCCGCCGCCTCGACCACCTTGGTCAGGATCTTGCGCGCTTCGCCGGGATGCTCCTCGAACCACTGGCCGAGCTTGTCGCTGACCACCGATTCGACGACCGGGCGTACCTCGGACGAGACCAGCTTGTCCTTGGTCTGGGACGAGAATTTGGGGTCCGGCACCTTGACCGACAGCACGCAGGTCAGGCCTTCGCGCATATCCTCGCCGGTCAGGCTCACCTTCTCCTTCTTGGAGATGCCGCCCTCATCGGCATACTTGTTCAGGGTACGTGTCAGCGCGCCGCGGAAACCCGCGAGATGGGTGCCGCCGTCGCGCTGCGGGATGTTGTTGGTGAAGCACAGCATCGTCTCGTGATAGCTGTCGTTCCACTGCAGGGCGACCTCGACCGACATGCCGTCTTTCTCGCCGCGAATCGACACCGGCGGGTTGTGCAGGACCTGTTTATTGCGGTCGAGATACTTGGCGAAGGCCTCGACGCCGCCCTCGTAGAACAGGTCGGAGATCTTGGGCTCGGCGCCGCGCTCGTCGGTCAGCACGATGCGCGCGCCCGAGTTCAGGAAGGCGAGCTCGCGCAGCCTGTGCTCGAGGGTGGCGAAGTCGAACTCGGTCTTGGTGAAGATCTCGGTCGACGGCAGGAAGCTCACCTCGGTGCCGTGCTTGCCGGCCGGCGCATCGCCCACGACCTTCAGGTCGCCCTCGGGCTCTCCGCCGCGGAAGCGCAGGAAGTATTCCTTGCCGTTTCGCCAGATGTGCAGGTCGAGACGCCTGGACAGGGCATTGACCACGGCAGCACCGACCCCGTGCAGGCCGCCCGACACCTTGTAGGAGTTCTGGTTGAACTTTCCGCCGGCATGGAGCTGGGTGAAGATCACGTTGGCAGCCGAGATGCCTTCCTCGCGATGGATGTCGACCGGCACGCCACGGCCGTTGTCGCGCACCGTCACCGAGCCGTCGCCGTGCAGGATCACGTCGACCCGGTCGCAGTAGCCGGCCAGCGCCTCGTCGATGGCATTGTCGACGATCTCGTAGACCATGTGGTGCAGGCCGGTGCCGTCGTCGGTGTCGCCGATATACATGCCGGGACGCTTGCGGACGGCCTCGAGGCCGCGCAGCACCTGGATCGAATCGGCGCCGTAGGCCTCGGCGCCGGGTGTCACATCGTCGTTGTCGCTCATGATATCGGGCTTCCAGAAGGGGGTTCAGACCGCCGCGATCGAGCCGTCGGCCACGCGCAGCAGCTGCGCGCGCCCACGGAGCGGCGCGAAGAGCTCGGCGTCGGTGCCGGTCATCCAGCTCTGCACGCCCAGCGCCACGACCTCGTCGAACAGCGCCGCCCGGCGCTCGGCGTCGAGATGGGCTGCGATCTCGTCGAGCAGCAGCAGCGGCGGCCGGCCGCGCGACAGCGCCATCAGCCGGGCGTGCGCCAGCACGATCGACACCAGGATGGCCTTCTGCTGGCCGGTCGAGCCCTCGGCGGCCGGCAGGTCGAGGTCGAGATGGCGCACCGCGAGGTCGCTGCGATGCGGCCCCGAGGATGTGGTGCCCGTCTCGGCGTCGCGCAAGCGGCTGGTCGCCAGCTGGTCGCGCAGGCGATCCTCGGCGTCGAGCGCCGGCATGGTGTCGATCCAGCCGTCGACGTCGCCGGCCATGGCGAGCCCGGCGCGCGGAAACGGGCCGATGCCCAGCCGCGCCGCCGCGTCCAGCCGGTGCACGGTGTCGGCGCGTGCCGCGGCCAGCGCCACGCCGTGGCGCGCCATGGTGTCCTCGAGCGCAGTATACCAGTGCGCATCGCGGCCGCCCTCGGCCAGCAGGCGGGCGCGCTGGCGCAGCGCATTGTCGTAGGCAGCGACGTCGCCGGCGTGCTCGGGATGGAGCGCCGCCACCATGCGGTCGAGAAAGCGCCGGCGTTCGCTGGGCCCGTCGAGAAACAGGCGGTCGTGCTGGGGCGTCAGCCACACCGCCGCCACATGCCGGCCGAGCGCCGTCTGGCTCGCCGCCGGGCGGCCGTCGATCCGTACGACCCGCCGCGGCAGGGCGCCCTCGGGGCGCCCGGCATCCAGCCCCGTGCCGATCGCCAGGCGCCCTTCCGGGGTATCGAAGGTCGCCGCCACCGCCCATGCCGTGGCGTCGCTCTCGCCGCGCGAGCGCCGGCAGGCCTCGTCGAGCCGCGCCCGCCGCAGCCCGCGTCCGGGCGCCAGGAAGGACAGCGCCTCCAGGAGATTGGTCTTGCCGGCGCCATTGGCGCCCACCAGCACCACCGGGCCGCCACCGCAGTCGAGGCGAAGCTGGCGGTAGTTACGGAAATCCGTGAGGCGGAGCTGGCGCACCGCCAGGACGGCCGGCGCAGCGCCGGTTGCGGCGTCGGGGGCGTAGGCGAGCGCGCTGATCGGCGGCGCCGTCATACCCGCATCGGCATGAGCACGTAGAGCGCGCTCTCGTCGGCACCGTCGCGCACCACGGTGGGCGAGCCGGAGTCGGCCATGATCAGGCGTGCCTCGCTGCCGGCGATCTGCTCGGTGATGTCGAGCAGGTAGCGCGAGTTGAAGCCGATCTCGAGCGCAGTGCTCTGGTACTCGACCTCGATCTCCTCGGTGGCGCTGCCGGCATCGGGGCTGGTTGCCGACAGGGTGACCAGGCCGTTGGCGACCGCGAGCTTGATCGCCCGCGACTTCTCCGTCGAGATGGTCGAGACGCGATCGACGGCGTGGGCGAATTCCTTGCACGGCACGTTCAGGATCTTGTCGTTGGCGGTCGGGATGACCCGCTCGTAGTCGGGGAAGGTGCCGTCGATCAGCTTGCTCACCAGGGTGACGTTGCCGCTGGCGAAGCGGATGCGGGTGTCGGACAGCTCGATATCGACCGACCCATCGCTCTCGTCGAGCAGCTTGCGGACCTCGCCGACCGTCTTGCGCGGCACGATCACGCCCGGGATGTCGGAGGCGCCCTTGGGCAGCGGCACCTCGACCCGGGCCAGCCGATGGCCGTCGGTCGCGACGCCGCGCAGCACCTGGGTGCCGCCCGACGCGGCGGCATGGAAGTAGATGCCGTTCAGGTAGTAGCGCGTCTCCTCGTTGGATATCGCAAAGCGCGTGCGATCGATGATGCCCTTGAGGTCGGTCGCCGGGATCTGGAAGCGATGCGCGAGATCGCCTTCGGAGATCGTCGGGAAATCGGCCGGCGGCAGGCACTGCAGGGTGAAGCGCGAGCGGCCGGCCCGGATCACCAGGGTGCTGTCGTCGGACGAGGTCTCGAGCTCGACCTGGGCGCCGTCCGGCAGCTTGCGGACAATCTCGTACAGGGTGTGCGCCGGCGCCGTGGTCGAGCCGTTCTTGGAGGCGCTTGCCTCGACCGATTCGGTGATCGACAGGTCCATGTCGGTGGCCGCCAGGCTGAGGCGGCCCTTCTGCGCGGTCACCAGGACGTTGGCCAGGATGGGGATCGTATTGCGCCGCTCGACCACACTCTGCACATGAGCCAGCGCCTTGAGGAGGGCTGCCCGTTCGATCGTCAATTTCATGGCTGGGTCGCTGTAACGAGGGCCAAAAAGCGGTTTCTCACTGGCCGTCTCGCTGGCCTGGAGCGACCATTGCGGAACGGTCGGGGACTATAGCACGACGGGCCTGCCCGAAAAGCGATTTCGCCCGATTTTTGAAGCTCTTAGGCCGTGAGATCGCGGCCAGGATCGGGCGCTTTCACGCGCGGTCTCGTTACGTCCTTCGCGCGGCTCTTGCGTCCCGCCCGCTCTCAAGCGAGAGTGGGCGGGACGCGAGCGGCCCGCGATTTGCGTGCCGGGTCAGCCCTGCAGCTGCCGCTTGAGAAGCTCGACGTCCTCGGCGATGGACATGTCGCTGCCCTTCAGCTCCTCGACCTTTCTTACAGCGTGCATGACAGTTGTGTGATCGCGATTGCCGAACCGCTTGCCGATCTGCGGCAGGCTGAGCGTCGTCAGCTGCTTGGCGAGGTACATCGCCACCTGGCGCGGCCGGGCGACTGAGCGGGCGCGCCGGGGCGAGCTCATCTCGGCGAGCTTGATGTTGTAGTGCTGCGCCACGCGCTGCTGGATCTCGTCGACGGTCACCTTGCGGTCGGCCTGGCGCAGCAGGTCGTGCAGCACGTCCTGTGCCATCTCGACGGTGATCTCGCGCCCGATCAGCTGGCCGTGGGCCACCACGCGGTGCAGAGCGCCCTCGAGCTCGCGGATGTTGGTGTTGATCTTGTGGGCCAGGAACTCGAGCACGGCCATGGGCATGGGCACGCGCGCGGACTCGGCCTTGGTCTGCAGGATGCTGAGGCGCAGCTCGTAGGTCGACGAATGGATGTCGGCGACCAGCCCGCTGCCCAACCGCGAGCGCATGCGCTCCTCGATGTCCTGCAGCTCGCTGGGCGGCTTCTCGGACGACAGCACGATCTGCTTGCCCTGCTCGACCAGCGAGTTGAAGGTGAAGAAGAACTCTTCCTGGCTGTGATCCTTGCCGCAGATGAACTGCACGTCGTCGACCATCAGGACGTCGACGTTGCGGAACAATTCCTTGAACGCACCGGTGTTCTTGTTGCGCAACGCCTGGATGAAGCGGTTAACGAAGTGCTCGGCCGTGAGGTAGAGCACTCGCACCTTTGGGTCGCGCTCCCGAATCGATTGCCAGATGGCATGCATGAGGTGGGTCTTGCCGAGCCCGACGCCGCCGAAAATATAGAGGGGGTTGCGCTCCGGCAGGGGACGCTCCTGCTCGGCGATGTTGCGCGCCGCGGCGTAGGCGAACTCGTTGGGCTTGCCGACGACGAAATTGGCGAACGTGTAGCGCGCCTCGGGGCCCTGGAAGCTCTCCTCGCCGCCCCGGCCGATGGCCGGCCCGAAACGCGGCATCTGCCCCTGGGGCGACTGCGCCGACGGCGCGGGCGGGGCTGCGAGCATGTCGCCGGCACGGCGCGGCGCCGGCGGCGGCGCGAGATTGACCTCGACGCTGGTCACCTCGCTGTTGACCGCCTGCCAGTAGGCGAGCACGCGGTCGCCGAAGTGCCGGGCAATCCAGTCGCGGACGAATCGCGTCGGCGCGTAGAGGCGCAGCTTGCCGGCCTTCAGCTCGCCGGGCTCGATCTCGCCGAACCACGACTTGAAGGCCTTGTCGCCGATCTCCTTGCGCAAGCGATCACAGACGCGGCTCCATTGTGCCCCGAGATCATTGCCGCCTCCGCCGTCCAATTCCATGCCTGTCCCCGCAACGGCTTGTTGTTCGATAGCTGTATTCTTCTTGTCGATGGTCACCGGTGATTGAATTCGATTCACGTCTGTCTCCACGGAAGTCCCGCTGCCTTCCATCCCCCTGCCTCACCGCGCCTTGCTTTGGCGTCGAGAGGCCCTTCGAAGCCGTCTGCCACGTTGAGGCACGTACTGTAGCCGGCTGCGGTCATGGCTTTCGCCGCCGCAGCCGATCTCACTCCACTTCGACAGAGGAACAGCAGCGGGGCCTCCTTGTCCGGGAGCGCGCTCGAGAGCGTGGCCACGAACTCCGGGTTCGGCTGCATGCTGGGAAAGGTCTGCCATTCGACCAGCGCCGGCTTCCTCGCCAGCGTCTCGAGGTCGGGCAGCCCGACGTAGCTCCACTCGGCGCGCGTACGCACGTCGACCAGAACCGCATCACTGCGCTCGCTGAGGATTTGCCAAGCCGTCGCCGGACTCACATCGCCGGCGTAGCCGCTGGCAGGGGACAATGCATAGGTGCCGGCGATCGTGCTATCGTTCGACATTGGTCCCCGCTCTTCATTGTTCGCGGCAGGACCCCGATCGGCAGACCAAACGCTGCAAGGTGGAGACACAGATCGAATGAAGCCGAGGGAACTCTTCGATGCGTGTCGTCGAGTCGACACTGCCGTTCCATCGTCGCTGTCAGTCGATTGCTGTGGCCCTCTCCCTCGCTCATCACGCCGGCAGGATGGAAGCCCCCTCCACCTCGCCTTGGTCCACGTCTCGGCGCCCCACGCGTCGTCGCGATGGCCCGACTCTTAGACAGCTTCATTGAGCGGCGCAAACGCTACGAGTGCGCACTAGTACCCGAAATCTCTTCGCTCTCGTGTGCTACTCGATTGACAACTTACGAGATCGGATTCTGCGTCGCGCACGCGAGGCGATCTCGCTCAACATCTAGCGCTCATTCGCGAGCGCTCTTCGATAAACACGAATCGTATGTCGGTCGGCGATTAAGCGTCCAAACGAACTCGAGCGATTCCGGAAAAAAATAATTTGTGCCGCCGCCGGCAAAAAAAACGCCGCTCGAAGAGCGGCGCACGCGGCCTCGTCATACGCTGCCCGACTCTCTCAGCTCATCGCCTTGACGCGCGCGGCGAGGCGCGAGACACGACGAGCGGCAGCGTTGGCGGCGACGACTCCCTTGGTCGCACCGCGCTGGATCTCGGGCTGCGCTGCACGCAGCGCCGCCGCGGCGGCAGTCTTGTCGCCCGACTTGATCGCTTCCTCGACCTTCTTGATCGAGCCGCGCACGCGGCTGCGGCGCGCGCTGTTCACGGCAGTCCGGCGCTCGGTCTGGCGGGCGCGCTTCTCAGCCGACTTGTGACTAGCCATGCAATCCTCGTTCCTCGGAAGGGCGGGCTTATACGAGCCGGTCGGCGGCCGGTCAACCCCGGCAAAACCTCCGGATCTAGCGGTGTTTCCAGATCGCCTTGCGCTTGTCGGCAAAGGCCGCCATCCCCTCGGCGCGATCGTCGAAGGCGAAAGTGGCATGGAAGGTGCGACGTTCGAAGCGGATGCCTTCGTCGAGCGTGGTCTCGAAAGCGCGGTTGACCGCCTCCTTGGCGACCATGGTCGCCGGCAGCGACATGCCGGCGATCTTCTCGGCCGTGGCGATCGCATCGTCCATCAGCTGGGCGAGCGGTACGACCCTGCTGACCAGGCCGCAGCGCTCGGCTTCCGCGGCGTCCATCATGCGGCCGGTGAGGACGAGGTCCATCGCCTTCGACTTGCCGATGAAGCGCGGCAGCCGCTGTGTGCCGCCGGCGCCCGGTATGGTGCCGAGGGTGATCTCCGGCTGGCCGAACCTGGCGTTGTCGGCCGCGATGATGAAATCGCACATCATGGCCATCTCGCAGCCGCCGCCCAGGGCGAAGCCCGCCACCGCGGCGATGATCGGCTTGCGGACGCGGCTCACCTTCTCCCAGCCGACGGTGATGAAGTCCTCGAGGAAGACGTCCTGGTACGTCTTGTCCTTCATCTCCTTGATGTCTGCGCCGGCCGCGAAGGCGCGCTCGCTGCCGGTCAGGACCATGCAGCCGATCGCTGCGTCGTCCTCGAAGGCGTCGAGCGCCTGGCCGAGCTCGCGCACTAGGTCGGCGCAAAGCGCGTTCAAGGACTTGGGCCGATCGAGGCGGATGATCCCGACGCGGCCCCGGATCTCGGTGCGAATGTTCTGGTAGTCGGCCATGTGATCCTTCCCGTGCTGAGGTGCTTGGCTAGCGCTGGCAGTGGCTGCAATAGAACGTCGAGCGACCGGACTGGACGAGGCGGCGTACCGCCCTGCCGCAGTCGCGGGTCGGGCAGAGCGCGCCGGCGCGGTCGTAGACATTGAAGCGGGTCTGAAAATAGCCGAGCTCGCCGCCCGGCTGGACGTGATCGCGCAATGTCGACCCGCCATCGTCGATCGAGCGCAGCAACACCTGCTTGATCGCCGAGACGAGACGCTGGGCGCGCTCACCCTGCACGGTGTGCGCCGAGCGGCGCGGCGAGATGCCGGCCAGGAACAGCGCCTCGCAGGCATAGATGTTGCCGACGCCGACCAGCGTCTTCTGGTCGAGCAGGGCGGCCTTGATCGG